>NZ_JAESLA010000027.1:56932-84282 GCF_017892405.1 Staphylococcus sp. GDY8P85P
TTCTCTTTGTTGGGGCCCCGCGCGCAAGGATGACTAGGTTTGAAAAAGCTTGATCTAAGCGCATTTTCAAATCAGTCAGCTACTGCCAAAATGATAAATTAAGCTGGGACATTTTATTTTGTCCCAGCCTTTTCTTAATATATGTTCATTTATTTATATTGGATGTTACCACCATCCGTTTGATTCACGGAAACTAATCGCAGCTTCAATAGAGCCATAGCGTTCTTTAGCATATGAAATCATGCCTTTAGTTTGAGTTTCAACTGAACCATAACCCCAAGATTGATTGGTTTGTCCTAAACCATGATATTGTCCGTTAGACGCATTAGGATCTCCACCGGATTCAGGTAAGACAATTTTCTCCCATAGTTCTTGCGTTCCTCCAGCTGCGATAAATTGTTTATATACTGAAGATGAACTTTCATCACTAGAAGCTGTAGTATTACTTGTTGATGCAGTATTTTCTGATGAAGTATCAGTAGTATTACTTGTTGATGCAGTATTTTCTGATGAAGTATCAGTAGTATTTGAAGTTGTAGTTGCTGCTGATGCTACCTTTGAATATTGATTTTGTTGTGAAGGTTGAGTTTGTTGTAACTGTGTATGTTGATTATATTGACATGATTGTTGTTGGTTGTGTGTCATTTCACTTGCGTGCGCTTGACCTGATTGCAATCCTGCGGCACCTAAAGATACCATCGTCATTAACGTAAATATTGATTTCTTCATATTAAATAATCTCCTTTAAAATTGGTTTTTGTAATGTAACTAAAATTACTAAATTTAGGCTAAGGTAATTCAATATTATGAATTGACCAAAGTATTTGCAGTAGCTGACTTAAATGCATAGGGACTTAAACGAAACGATGCTCAACTTTAGTCAGCGCTTTGAATTAATAGCGTTTAGTCACGGTATCCCAATATGTCTTGCTGTTGATTACGGTAGATACACTATAGCACCTTAATTGATGACATAGGTTACTACAAAATCAAAAAAACATATCAAAGATGTACTGAAGATAACGAACATGACAAAATGACGTCATTTATGGCATTAAGGGACTGAATCTTAGATATTATGAAATTTGGCGAAATAGTTTTATAATAAATGTAATAGAAAAAGAGTAAGTCACTTGTTACAAAGCATAGGGAAGTAAATTTTAAATTAGAAGTTAGGCATTGATTGATGACATGCTAAATGAAATCATACAATCGATCTAACGTATAGGAAGGTGTTTTATATGCCAAAATTAATTTTATGTCGTCACGGTCAAAGTGAATGGAATGCTAAAAATTTATTTACAGGTTGGGAAGATGTTCAACTATCTGAACAGGGACGTAATGAAGCCATAACATCTGGGCGTAAATTAAAAGAAAATGGCATTGAAATTGATGTAGCGTTTACTTCATTATTAACGAGAGCATTAGAAACAACTCAGTTTTTATTAGCTGAATCAGATCAAGAATGGATTCCAGTCCATAAGAGTTGGCGTTTAAATGAACGCCATTATGGTAAATTACAAGGACTTAATAAAGATGAAGCACGTAAAGAATTTGGTGAAGAACAAGTGCATCAATGGCGACGCTCATATGATGTTAAACCACCTGCACAAACTGAAGAACAACGTGAATCTTATTTAAAAGATCGTCGTTATAGACATTTAGATCATCGCATGATGCCTTATTCAGAAAGTTTAAAAACGACATTAGAACGAGTGGTACCCATTTGGACAGATAAAATTTCTCAACATCTATTAGATGGAGAAACGGTTTTAGTCGCTGCACATGGTAATTCAATACGTGCGTTAATTAAATATTTGGATCATGTATCTGATGAAGATATTATTGGATATGAAATTAAAACAGGTGCACCGCTAATTTACGAATTAGATGACAATTTAAATGTTATTGATCATTATTATTTATAATTCATAAATTAAAGGAGTAGTACAAGTAATGCTATGCGATAGATTACATGTGCTACTCCTTTTTTAGGAGTTATTTATGGAAGAAATGGATTGTATTAAGCTGATTTACGATTGCGTTTATGTTGTTTGATGACTTTTAATGCACGCTTGCGCGTTTTGATATTAGGACTGTTCAAATTACGACGTGCTGTTTGTAAATCTAGTTTCATATTTGATTCCTCCTTTTTAAAAGGATAAAGGAAAATAGTAAAAATATAAATAGGAATTATTACGATTTATCAAAATAATATTAATATCTTATATGAAAATCAAAAAATGATATTGTATAATTGTCAAATGTATCTATTGAACGCATAAATAGATAGAAGGGGAATAGTATGTCACATAAACAAAAATTAGCAATGATATTTACGATGTTATTAGGCGGATTCTTTGGATTACTTAATGAAACATTACTTACTACAGCATTGCCGAGTATCATGAAAGATTTCAATATTGAATATTCACAAGTTCAATGGTTAACAACAGCATTCTTACTCACTAATGGCGTTGTTATTCCGTTATCTGCATTTATTATACAGCGATACTCTACGAGACAAGTCTTCTTAACTGGAATTGTCATCTTCTTCCTTGGGACGATGCTAGGTGGTTTTAGTCCGAACTTTACGATACTTTTAATTGCACGAATTATACAAGCTTTAGGCTCAGGTATTATGATGCCATTGATGATGACGACCATTCTAGATATCTTTCAACCGCATGAACGTGGTAAATATATGGGGATGTTTGGACTCGTTATAGGTCTTGCTCCAGCCATTGGACCTACATTATCTGGTTATTTAGTGGAATATTTTAATTGGCGATCACTGTTCCATGTCGTTGCACCGATTTCAGCAATCACATTTCTGATTGCATTAAAAATTATTAAAAATGTAGGAACAACCGTTAGAACACCTATCGATCTCATTTCTATCACATTATCAATACTAGGTTTTGGTGGATTGTTATACGGTGTAAGTTCTATTTCGAGTGATGGATGGGATGATCCGCTTGTCTTAACCACGATTATTGGTGGCTTAATATTAGTAGGTTTGTTTATTTGGCGCCAAGAAAAACTTGATAATCCATTATTAAGCTTTAAAGTATTTAAGAATAAAGAGTTTGCAGTTGGGTTATCGATAATGGCTGCAACCATGATTTCAATGATTGGTTCTGAAACAGTATTGCCAATGTTTGTACAAAACTTGCTAGGTCGAACACCGATTGACTCAGGACTTATCTTACTTCCAGGTGCCATTGTGATGGCCATCATGTCGATTATTTCAGGATGGTTATATGAAACGTTTGGGGCTAAAGTATTAGCGATTATAGGCATGTTTATTGTACTGGTAACGACATCGTACTTTGTAGTGATGGACGAGCATACGTCAACCATTATGTTAGCAACGATTTATGCGATTCGTATGATTGGTATCGCATTGGGCTTAATGCCAATTATGACTCATACAATGAATCAACTAACACCAGAACTTAATGCACATGGTTCGTCAATGACAAATACCATTCAACAAATTGCCGGTTCAATTGGAACAGCAGGCTTGATTACGATATTAAGTACAGCAAGTAAAAACTTTCAACCGACAATGCGTGATTATCATGGTATGAATAAAACTGAAACGGCAGAACAAATACAGATTGATGCTATGCTTCATGGTTACCATTCAGGGTTTATGTTTGCTGTAATCATTACGATTATTAGTTTATTGCTTACATTTTTAATTAAAAGCAAGAAAAAAGTAAAGGCTGAAGCGAAGTTGCAAGATCAATAAGTTAATAATTTATTGCACGAAATGATAAGAGATCAAGATGAGCGTGATTTGGAAAATACTTGATATTCCAATGTAGCTTTAGGAATGTCATCCATGTCTTCCCTAAAACATAAACGCTTTATGTCTTGGTCTCTTTTCTTTATCATTAATATCCAAACATTCTGAACACTTAATTAAACATAAAAATAATGTTGACTATTCCTACCTATGAGATTAGAATTAATTTATTCTGACTAATCTAATAGGAATATGGAGGACAAGGTAGATGAAAAGACTTTTATTTGTTGCTTTAGCACTTATCTTTGTGTTAGCTGCTTGTGGAAATGGAGGATCATCAGATAAAAATAGTGATTCTAAATCAAGTAGTAGCAATAGTGATAGTAAAACACTGAAAGTAGGAACTGAAGGTACATATGCACCATTCACTTTCCATAATAAACAAGACAAATTAACTGGTTACGATATTGATGTCATCAAAGCAGTTGCAAAAGAAAAAGGTTACAAACTTAAATTCAATGAAACATCATGGGATTCAATGTTTGCTGGCTTAGACGCTAAACGTTTTGATGTGATTGCTAACCAAGTAGGTGTAAATAAAGAAAGAGAGAATAAATATAAATTCTCTACACCTTACACGTATTCAAGCGCAGTTTTAGTAGTTCGTGAAAATGAAAAAGATATCAAATCATTTGATGATGTTAAAGGTAAGAAAATGGCGCAAACATTTACGTCAAACTATGGTCAATTAGCTAAAGATAAAGGCGCAGATATTACGAAAGTTGATGGCTTTAACCAAGCGATGGACTTATTATTATCTAATCGTGTTGATGGTACATTTAACGATAGCTTATCTTACTTAGACTATAAAAAACAAAAACCAAATGCTAAAATTAAAGCAATCAAAGGTAATGCAGAACAAAGTAAATCAGCATTTGCATTTAATAAAGATGTTGATGAAAAAGTTGTATCTGATTTCAATGATGGCATTAAAACATTAAAAGAAAATGGCGAATTAGCAAAAATTGGTAAGAAATGGTTCGGTGAAAATGTTTCTGAGCCTAAATAGTCAACAACAACATGCATTAGATGCGGCAGGGCAAGCATTTGGACCGATGTTGGAAGGATTATTAAAATATTCTATTCCAATTACCATTGTTACATTTATCTTAGGTTTGATCATTGCTTTATTTACAGCGTTAATGCGTATTTCAACAAGTAAAGTTTTAAAAGGTATTGCACGTGTTTATGTGTCAATTATTCGTGGTACACCGATGATCGTTCAATTATTCATTATCTTTTATGGTATTCCTGAACTAGGGCGTTTATTAACGGGTAACGCTGATGAACAATGGACATTATCATCCGTTGTATCAGCTATCATTGGTTTATCTCTTAATGTTGGTGCGTATGCATCAGAAATTATACGTGGTGGAATTATTTCAATACCTAAAGGTCAAACTGAAGCGGCTTATTCTATAGGGATGAACTATAGACAAACCATTCAAAGAATTATATTGCCACAAGCGATTCGTGTTTCAATTCCAGCTTTAGGTAATACATTCTTAAGTTTAATTAAAGATACATCATTACTTGGCTTTATCTTGGTAGCAGAAATGTTCCGTAAAGCTCAAGAAGTCGCTTCTACAACTTATGAGTATTTCACAATTTATATACTTGTAGCTGTTATGTATTGGGTAGTATGTTTCATCATTTCAGTTATTCAAAGCTTCTATGAATCATATATTGAAAGAGGGTATAACTCATGATTGAATTAAGTGGTATCCATAAATCGTTCAATGATAAAGAAGTCATTAAAGGTATTGATTTAAATGTAGATAAAGGGGAAGTCGTGACACTGATTGGACGATCTGGTTCAGGTAAGACGACATTACTACGTATGATTAATGCTTTAGAAATTCCAACTAAAGGTAACGTAACGGTTAATGGTGAAAGCTACACAGCTAACAATAAAAAGTCTCAAATAAGCGTACGCAAGCAATCGGGTATGGTATTTCAAAGTTATAACCTATTTCCGCATAAATCAGCATTGGAAAATGTTATGGAAGGGTTAGTGACGGTTAAGAAAATGAATAAAGCAGATGCTAAAGAAAGAGCGATGGGGTTACTTGAAAAAGTTGGTTTAACAAGTGTTAAAGATCAACGCCCACATGCGCTATCAGGTGGTCAACAACAACGTGTAGCCATTGCTAGAGCATTAGCAATGAACCCACAAGTGATGTTGTTTGATGAACCGACATCTGCTTTAGACCCTGAATTAGTGAATGATGTACTTCGTGTAATCAAAGAATTAGCTGATGAAGGAATGACAATGGTCATTGTTACGCATGAAATGCGTTTCGCACGTCAAGTTTCAAATAAAATCGTCTTTATACATGAAGGACGTATAGGTGAACAAGGGGCACCGGAAGACATCTTCGAACATCCCAAAACAGAAGAATTACGTCGCTTCCTAAATGTAATCAATGAAGACTAATAACAAAACACTTCCTAAAGTACTCACATGTGCTTTAGGAAGTGTTTTTTAGTTGAAATGTTTTTTATCATGCTTATTTACGATTTAAAAGTTGCATAACTCGGTATGCAAAAGGTTTGATAGGTTTGATGAAATCACCAATATATTCATACACATTCGCGTTGAATCCTTTTTTGAATTGTTGTACACCGAAGTCTTCAGCATCTTCGCTAAAGTCTCCAGTAATACCATAGAAATTATAACGATCAACGTTATGTTCTTTCGCAAATTTAATCATGTCCCATTGTAAGCGATACGCACCCATGTACGCATTATATTTAGGGTTTGAGCCACTGGATAGGTAATAAACTTCATGGTCATTATATAAATATAAAGCAGCGGCTAGATTAAGTATTTCGCCTTCTTGGTCAATTTTATCTTTCGTTTCATTTAATTTACGTTTGTTACTATCAACTTGTTGTTGTATTTGCGTGCGCTTATTTTTATTTTTCTTAGAATTCGGATTTTCTTTCAACACTGCATCAACGTCCGCTAATTGTTGTGTTAATGTATCATGCTTTTCTTGAAGAGTAGATAAATAATCTTTTAAATCGATATAAGCAAGTTTTAGCATAGCATGGTCTTTGTATGTTTTTTGCATTTCATAAAAGTAAGGTTTGTCTCTAAATTTGAAGCCATGTTTTTCTTCGGCCATTTGGAACAATTCGAAGAAAGTATCTGTTTCATCCATAGGAAGTGTTCTTACTTTTACACCCATTTCATACGTTTTTTTAATATTACGACGAGTTTGATAGTCCATTTCTTTAAGTAGTTGATCTTCTGATTTGTCTTTTAAATCTAAGATAGATAACCAACGTATTTGACTCATTGTACTGTAACCAACTGACCATCCTTGATGTTTATAACCCAATTCTTCCAACGTTTTGATTACGGCACGATTATCATAGCTCTCTAAAATTTCTCCGTCTGCGTTACGTAAGTTCTCTAAAATATATGGATCAACTAAGACATATAGGCAATTGTGTTTTTTTAAATAGCGTGTTAATGATTTAAAGAAAAAGTGAACCAATTCAATATTACTGTAGTCCATTACCGGTCCACGATGTGTATAAAAATATTTGAATACTTTTAATGCACGCGCTTCAGTCATTAACGTAGCAGCGATAACGTTGTCACTGTCATCTTTGACACCTACAATGTGTACATCACCCTTTAATTCATTTCTATTTTCAAAGTGAATTCGTGATTGCGTATAATGTGAGAAATGACTGGACGTAAATTTCTCAAATTCCCCCGATGTTAAAGTTACGAATTTCATATTCATCTACTCCTCTGTATTTTTAAGAATTACATTTCATTTTAGCAAATTACATTAAATATTACACATAATAACTAATTAAATTACATCGTACTTTAGTTGTAGATTTAAATATATATTAAAATTATACTAATAAATATTTTTAGAAAACTAAATTTTTATGAACTAGCGCATAATCTAAAACCATTGTATGATAGTATTTGCAACAGAAGTATAAGGTGAGATTTATAGAATTGGGCAATAGGAGTGAATGTATGAAACGTATATTAGTTATGTTAACTTTAGGTATCGTATTGCTAGCAGCATGCGGTAATGATAAATATGTAGATAAAATAGATAAAGCTGTAAAAATGCAAGATCAAAAGCAAGAACAAATGGCTAAGCATGATACAGGCGATATGGTTAAGCACTTTGATAAAAAAGATGCGAATATTTATGTTTATGAAGATGGTAAGTATGTTGTTTTAGCTTATAAGCCATTAAGTAATAATGAGGAAGTTCATTACTACACATATCAATTTGATGGGAAAAAGGGAAAATATTTGGATAACTTCGATACAAAGCAATATATAGAATCACATGATGCTGATTATAAAGAAGAAAACATGAATTAATACAAAATGAAAAGGAGCATCTATGAAGAAAATCATTTCAATTTTAAGCATGTTGATGGTTATCATCGTCATCATGAGTGCATGTACTAACAACAAAGAGAAACAACCACCTAAAACAAAAAACGGGAAGATTTTAATCGTTGAGTATGGAGATTTTAAATGTCCGTACTGTAAAAAAGTTGAAGAGAACGTCATGCCGACAATAAAAAAAGACTATATTGATACGAATAAAGTCGAGTACCAATTTGTAAATGCTGGCTTTCTAGATAAAGACTCTATAGTTGGTTCAAGAGCTGGCAATGCAGTACAAGAGGTTGCGCCTAATAAATACTTAACATTTCAACGTAATGTATTTGCCAACCAAAAAGACGAAAATAAAAAGTGGCTGACTGAAGACTTTTTAGATAGAGAAATTGATAAATTAGATATTACAAGTCAACAGAAAACAGAAATTAAAAAACAATATAAAACTAAAAATAGTAACGCTTGGAAAAAAGCTGACGAACAAAAGAAACTAACAGAAGATAATAAAATTGACACAGTTCCAACTGTTTTTATCAATGGTAAAAAAGTAAAAGATCCATACAAAGTTAAAGAGTGGACGAAATACTTATAATGCTGAAATGAACGTGTCATAAACATTAACACTAAAATTGATATACGCCCTTCGAAGTAAACATTGAAAAATGAAACTTTGAAGGGCGTTTTTGTCATCTGGGGCCCCAGCAAAAAGAATTTCACCCAGAAATTCGACAAGCAAAGCAAGCTGGGGTGGGGGCACCAGCAAAAAGAATTTCACCCAGAAATTCAACAAGCAAAGCAGGCTGGGGTGGTCCAGCTAGAAAACCATGCTACTAGCGTGAAGTGAAGGTTTAAATTTCAAAAGCATTGAATCTAATAATGATAACCAAGTATCGAGAGATTAATATAATAAATTAATTTTAATCGATGTCATTTCTTTAAAACGATGAATAAGAAAATTAAAAAAACTATTGTAATTTTATACAAATGAAGCTATACTTTTAAATCGTAATTATTACTATTTAGGAGGAACATTATGAAGCGATTTTTAAGTCTTACCGTTTTATTATCTATAATATTATGTGTTTTAGTAGCTTGCGGAAAAGAAGATAGTTCTAATAAGGCGTCAAAGGATGGCGATAAAATCAATGTGTCTACAACCGTTTATCCTTTACAATCTTTTATAGAACAAATAGGTGGTAATCATGTGAATGTATCATCCATTTATCCTGCTGGCTCAGACTTACATGATTATGAACCAACTCAGAAAGACATGTTAAAGGTTAATAAATCTGATTTATTCGTGTATACAGGTGACGATTTAGATCCAGTCGCTAAGAAAGTTGCAGCAACAATTAAAGATGATAAAAAGAAAGTATCATTACAAGATAAATTAGACCGTTCAACATTACTCACAGATCAGCATGAACACGGTGATGAAGAACATGCAGATGCACATGAACATCACCACCATCATCATGGCGGATATGATCCACACGTATGGTTAGATCCTGAGAAAAATAAAATCTTTGCTAAAGAAATTAAAGATCAGTTAGTAGCTAAAGATCCAAAGCATAAAAATGAATATGAGAAAAATTTTAAAAAATTAGAAAAATCGTTAGATGACATTGACAATAAATTAAAAGACATTACTAAAGATAAACAAGGTAATGCTGTATTTATTTCACATGAATCTTTAGGTTATCTCGCAGATCGCTATGGCTTTGTTCAAAAGGGAATTCAAAATATGAACGCTGAAGACCCTTCTCAAAAAGCACTTACACAATTAGTTAAAGAGATTAATGAGAAAAATGTTAAATACATATTATACGAAGATAATGTTGCCAATAAAGTGACTGAGACAATCAGAAAAGAAACCAACGCCAAGCCATTAAAATTCTATAATATGGAGTCATTAAATAAAGAACAATCTAAAGACACATCAATAAATTATCAAACATTAATGAACAAAAATATTGAAGCTTTAGATAAAGCATTGGGTTCCAATATAAAAGTGCAAGATGACAAAGCTGAACATAAGCATGACAAAGCAATTTCAGATGGTTATTTTAAAGATGAGCAAGTTAAAGATCGTGCGCTATCAGATTATGAAGGTGAAGGCAATCAGTTTATCCCTATTTAAAAAATGGTGATTTAGATGATGTTATGAAACATAAATCTGAAGAAGATAGCAGTATGACAGCAAAAGAGTATAAAGCATACTATGAAAAAGGTTATAAAACTGATATTTCTAACATTCATATTGAAGGTGACAACATTACTTTTGAAAAAAATGGGAATAAGGTAACTGGAACGTATGAATATGTTGGTAAAAAAATCTTAGATTATAAGAAAGGTAATCGCGGTGTGAGATTTATTTATAAATTGACAAACAATGATACGCCATCATTACCGAAATATGTTCAGTTTAGTGATCATAATATTGCACCTAAGAAAGCTGAACATTTCCATATCTTTATGGGTGATAACAATGAAACATTACTTAAAGAAATGGATCACTGGCCAACGTACTATCCTGCTTCATTAGATAAAGATGATATCAAAGAAGAAATGTTAGCACATTAAATCATTTAAATGTGAGTCTTTTTACTTGTATTTCTATTTAAGTTGTTTTATTATACTAAGTATAATAATTATACAAACTATCGTACTGGTTTTCAGCTACGTAGTTTCATAATTTAAATATTGGAGGTATGTAAACATGGCTAATTTAAATTTAGACCCAGCACATTCAGGAGTTAACTTTTCTATTCAACACTTAGTTGTATCAAATGTTAAAGGACGTTTTAACGAATTTGACGCTAACATCTCAGGTGATTTTAACGATTTAAGTTCATTACAAGGTACGTTTACTGTTAAAGCAAATTCAATTGATACGAAAGTAGCAGATCGTGATAATCATCTTAAAAGCGCAGATTTCTTAGACGCTGAAAACTATCCAGAAATTAAATTTGAAATTACAAAAGTAGATGAAAAATCAGTTACTGGTAACTTAACAATGAAAGACCAAACACATGAAGAAACATTTGATTTAGATTATAAAGGTATTAGCTTAAACCCACTTAACGGTAAAAATACAGCTGGTTTAGTTATTACTGGTAATCTTAATCGTGAAAAATATGGTATTACATTTAACCAACAACTTGAAACTGGCGGATTCTTATTAGGCAAAGACTTACATGTTGAATTCGATTTAGAATTTCCACTTGAAGACTAATCATTCGTCACAATAAATACGACATATAAGCATAGACTCCCTTCAAAGTAGACATTGAGATCATGTGAATTTTGAAGGGAGTTTTTTTATATCTTTGTATTAAAAATAAATAACTGGTAAATTCAGAGTGAGTCATTTTTTAAAGTAGGGGGATTAACATGTCAATTCAGATCAAAGATAATAAAATTATATTTACGAGAACGTTCGAAGCACCAATCAATGAAGTATTTGAATCGTACACAACGAAAGCGTTATTTGAGCAATGGTTCCATCCTCAAGGAGGCAAAACAAAGGTATATCGTTTTAATCCGGTTGCCGGTGGGGATGCTTTCTTTGCGATTGAAATGCCAGAACAAACAAGTTATACACTTACAGAATATAAAAAAGTCGAAAAACCGCATCACATTGAATATTTTGATTTCTTTGCTACGCCTCAAGGTGAAAAAGATACAACATTACCTGGTATGCAAATTTTCATGGATTTTACTTCAGAATCAGAGGAACGCACGCGTGTTACGTCAACTTCAATTTTTCCAACGAAAGATGCTGCGCAACAAGCACTTGATATGGGTGTAGAAGCGGGAATGAATTCTACGTTAGACCAACTTGATGCACTATTGAAACGTAAAAAGTCATAAGGATGTCAAAAAATCTCACTAAATTTACGTTATAATGTAGATGAAATGAGGTTGATGAAATGAAGGAAAGATATTTGAAAGTACTTGCTTTATTTTCAGTTAGTACTTTAATCCCTACAATCCTATTGAATTCAAAAGCGATTGATAATAGTGCAATTAAATATGTGTTAAGAACTGCATTAGGCTATGGTATCTTTGCTACAGGATTGCGTTATTTATCTAGACTTAAATCACAAAAATAGTAAATCTCAAAGTGAGGTGGCATCGTGTTTACACGACACGAGCTCACCTCACTTTTTTGATGTTTGAAATTTAATCTATTCATGTTTTCTTAAAAAATATATAATTGAAACATAACTTGAAAAGGATGTAGGGGGCATACATATGTTGAAGAACAATAAAACGGTTGAAGATACCCACGCAACTCGTGATATTGTAGAAGCGGCTGTTGGACAAGTACAGACGAAAGAAATCATGGCAAAGAAAATGCCTGGACGATACGCTTTGAAAGCGATGATGTCAGGTTTTTTATTAGCAATCGTAACTGTATTTATGTTAGCAATTAAAACACAATTTGCTGGAACTAACGAAGGATTAGTTAATTTATTGGGTGCGATTGCGTTTAGTTTAGCTTTAGTTTTAATTGTATTGACTAATTCAGAATTATTGACCAGTAATTTTATGTATTTAACGGTAGGCTGGTATTACAGAGCGATTACTATTAATAAGATGCTACTCATTTTCTTATTCTGCTTTATTGGAAATATTATTGGCGGATTTATTTTATTTTTCTTAATGAAAGGGACACATATAATGACGCCGGAAATGATTGCCAGTTTAAGTAAAACAGTACATATGAAGACAGTAGAATCAACATGGCTAAATATTTTAGTTAAAGCCATCTTTTGTAACTTCTTTATTAATATTGGTATTTATGTATCTATGTTATTTAAAGAAGGATTAGCAAGAGCGTTCTTTATTGCGGCAGGAGTTGTCGTGTTCGTATTTATGGGTTATGAACACGTTGTCTTTAATGCAGGTTTATATGCAGGCATGGTGTTTTATAATTTAGATGCACTTTCATGGTTAGATGTTATCAAAAATATTGTGTTTGCTTTAATTGGTAACTATATCGGTGGGGGTATCTTTATTGGTTTAGTTTATGCCTATTTGAATGGTTCACGTGATAGTTTAATTAATAAATAAGGCGGATTGGTTGAGATTAACGGCCGGGATAATGAATTCACTAGGAATTCTACCCTATGTTTGTCTCAATTTTTTTTATTAGTGACAAATTAACCAACAGACTTGACTTGATTAGTAGAAAAACATATGATTTTAATCAACATTTAAAGTTTAATGACGCATTCAATGGATTGTGATTGCACATGGATTAAAGGGGGATGACAGGATTGGTAGCCAATATTTTAGTTGCACATGGTATGAGAAAAGGTGACCAAAATCAAGCGTTAGAAGCATTTTTAGAGTCGCTCTTAAGAGATGAAACCTATCAATATGAACTCGCATTTATAGAGAGTGAAGAGAAAAGTATTGAGAATACAATAGGGCGTTTAATTCAAGCGGGAGAAACACATTTTAAAGTGGTGCCGTTATTAATTTTTTCAGCCATGCACTATATTGTAGATGTGCCGAATATACTTGCGCACATTAAACAAACACACCCACAAATACATTACGAGATTAGTGAACCACTTGGCACACACGATTTAATGGTCGATTTAGTTGAAAGACGAATTCATGACGTTAATGTGGATGCTTCGGTAAATCATGCCATTGTTCTTATTGCGCATGGTAGTTTTTCATATACGCAAGCGCATGATGAGTTGAAATCCTTTGGTAAGAAGCTAAAGCAAGACGTACCTGTCTTTTGTCGAACATTATATGGTGATATTACCTTCAGAAATGATTTAGACCAATTAGCTGAGCAATATGAAACATTAATTGTTGTACCTATGTTTCTATATGATGGACGCCTTGTTAATAAAGTGAAACGCCTGATTTCGGAAATGGATATTCAAGGTACACTGCATATTACGCCATCTATCAACTTTGATAACATTTTAAAATTAATTATTAGTGATCGTTTAGAACAATTAGATAATAAATAAACTCAGATTATAAGGAGTAGGACGCCATTTGTATTGAATGCATTGTCCTATTCCTATTATTTTATGTGCAAATAGCGTATTAGGGAATTCCCCGATTTTACTAATATTTGTGAATTTAATCACATTTTTGAGAAGATTTGTTATAGAATAACAGTGAAGAAACAAATGTATAAATTCAAACATTTAATAATAACAAATATTGCAAATGGAAAATAAGTAAATTTTAAGTGATAAAAGGGGCATATTTTATGACTAAACAAAAATTAGTAATGATTGGAAACGGCATGGCAGGTTTAAGAACGATCGAAGAAATTCTTGAACGTTCTGATTCACAATTTGATATCACGATTATTGGTAAAGAACCTTACCCGAATTATAACAGAATTATGTTATCAAATATATTACAAAAGAAAATGACTGTTGAAGAAACAATCATGAATCCATATGAATGGTATGAAGAAAATAACATCGAGTTAATCGTTAATGACCCAGTGGAAACAGTTGATCGTTCCGCTCAAACGGTAACAACTTCAAAAGGTATTGAAGTTAAATACGATATCTGTATTTTTGCAACTGGTTCAAGTGCATTTGTATTACCTATACCTGGTTCAGATTTACCAAGTGTAATTGGTTGGAGAACAATCGAAGATACTGAACGTATGATTGACATCGCTAAAACGAAAAAAAGAGCAGTCGTCATTGGTGGTGGATTGTTAGGACTTGAATGTGCAAGAGGTCTTATGGACCAAGGCATGGAGGTTACTGTACTACACTTAGCAGAATGGCTAATGGAAATGCAGCTAGATCGTAAAGCTGGTGGTATGCTTAAAGCAGATTTAAAACGTCAAGGTATGAATATCGAATTACAAGCAAACTCTAAAGAAATTATCGGTAAAGATGATGTTGAAGCGATTAAATTGGCAGATGGAAGAGTGATTGAAACAGATTTAGTCGTTATGGCAGTAGGTATTCGTCCCTTCACGCAAGTAGCACGTGATGCGGGACTAGAAGTGAATAGAGGTATCGTCGTTAATGATTATTTACAAACATCAGATCCTAATATTTACGCTGTCGGTGAGTGTTCAGAACATAATGGCAAAGTATATGGTTTAGTTGCACCACTTTATGAACAAGGTAAAGTGTTAGCCGACTATTTAACTGGCAAAGAAACAGAAGGTTATAAAGGGTCTACAACATTCACTTCATTAAAAGTATCTGGCTGTGATTTATACAGCGCAGGACAAATTGTTGAAAATGATAATGTCCATGGGATTGAAATTTTCAATAGTGTAGATAACATTTATAAAAAAGTGTACTTAAGTGAAGGTCAAGTTGTCGGAGCAGTGTTGTACGGTGATACGGATGATGGTTCAAGATTTTATAACATGATGAAAAAACATGAATCTTTAGAAGACTATACATTGGTTTCATTATTATACAAAGGTGGCGAAGAAGCGGTAACATCAATCGCTGACATGCCAGACGATGAAACGATTTGTGGTTGTAATGGTGTCGATAAAGGTACGATTGTGAATGCAATTACTACGAAAGGTTTAACATCTGTTGACGAAGTTACAAAAGCAACTAAAGCAGGTAACTCTTGTGGTAAATGTAAAGGTCAAATCGGCGAGTTATTACAATGCACATTAGGTGATGACTTTGTAGCAGCAAAACCAACTGGTATTTGTGCATGTACAGACTTAACACGCGACCAAATTGTAACGCAAATCAGAGCTAAAGGGCTTAAAACTTCTAAAGAAGTGCGTCATGTTCTCGATTTTAAAGATAAAAATGGTTGCCCTAAATGTCGACCAGCAATTAACTACTATTTAAATATGGTATATCCACATGATCACCAGGATGAAAAAGAATCACGATTCGCAAATGAACGTTACCATGCTAATATTCAAAACGATGGTACATTCTCTGTTATTCCACAAATGCGTGGTGGCGTAACAGATGCTGATCAATTGATTCGATTAGGCGAAGTTGCTAAAAAATACAACGTACCTTTAGTTAAAGTAACAGGTTCACAACGTGTTGGTTTATACGGATTGAAAAAAGAAGAATTACCTCAAGTTTGGAAAGATTTAGGTATGCGTTCAGCATCAGCCTATGGTAAGAAAACACGTTCTGTTAAAAGTTGTGTCGGTAAAGAATTCTGTCGATTTGGTACACAATATACTACACGCTTAGGTATTCGTTTAGAAAAAACATTTGAATACATCGACACACCACATAAATTTAAAATGGGTGTATCTGGTTGCCCACGTAGTTGTGTTGAATCTGGTGTTAAAGATTTCGGTGTTATCTCAGTAGAAAATGGATATCAAATTTATATTGGCGGTAACGGAGGTACAGACGTTACTGTAGGTAAATTATTAACTACTGTTGAAACTGAAGATGATGTGATCCAATTATGTGGTGCATTAATGCAATATTATCGTGAAACAGGTATTTACGCAGAAAGAACTGCACCTTGGTTAAATCGTTTAGGCTTTGAAAACGTCAAAGAAGTGTTATTAGATCCTGAACGTCAAAAAGAATTATTCGATAGAATTATGGATGCTAAAAAAGCGATTGATGGACATGGCGAACCTTGGGAAGCAATCGTTGAAGATAAAGAAGCTCAAAAAATCTTTGAAGTTGAGAGGGTGTAAACGATGAAATCTATGGAAAAAGTTAAAGTAACGACATTAGAAGAATTAACACCATTAATTGGTAAAAAAGTAATTGTTGATGGTAAAGAAATTGGCATTTTCTTAACTGAAAGTGGAGACATTCATGCAATTAATAATATTTGTCCTCATAAACAAGGGCCTTTATCAGAAGGAACAGTGAGTGGTGACTATGTTTATTGCCCATTACATGATCAAAAAGTTGATTTAAGAAGTGGAGAAGTCCAAGAACCAGATACGGGATGTGTTGAAACATATCAAGTGGAAGTCATTGATGGAGACGTTTATGTATGTCTATAAATGAGAAAACAAAGGTATATTTGATTGGTGCGGGTCCTGGTAACCCCAACCTTTTAACTAAAAAAGCAGAGCGATGCATTAAGAAAGCAGACGTTATTCTGTATGATCGTTTAGTTAATCCGCTTATCCTACAATATGCACCAGCTGACGCTGAAATCATTGATGTCGGTAAAAAACCTTATGCGAAACATATACAGCAAGATGAAATCAATTTGAAAATCGTTGAGGCTGCAAAACAATATCAAACGGTGATACGTCTTAAAGGTGGCGATCCAGCGATATTTGGTCGTGTTACTGAAGAAGTGAATACTTTAAAAGACTATGACATTGAATACGAAATTGTTCCTGGTGTCACTTCGGCAAGTGCAGCTGTTGCAACAATGGATTTAGGTTTGACATTACGATCAGTAGCACCAAGTGTTACGTTCTCGACAGGCCATTTCAAAGATTCAATCAATCAAGAAACGGATATTCGTAATCTCATTAATGGTGGTACGTTAGCTATCTATATGGGAATTAAGCGATTAGGTCATATTATCAAACAAATTACTGCGTATACAACTGAAGATTATTCGATTGCAATTGTCTTTAATGCAACGTGTTATAACCAACGTGTAATTATTGGTAAATTAAGTACAATTGAACATCAATTACAACAACATGAACTTGAAGGTGAACCAGGTATCTGTATATTAGGCGCGATTGTTGATCATATCGATAAAGCACACGTTGTGTCACAAGAACATGAACGCAATGTTGATGATACATTATATGTGATAAAAGGTTCTAAAGAAGGTGCTTTATTAAAAGCAGAAGAAATGTCAGAAACAGGTTATCGCTGTTTAATAGACGTTGATGAAAGTTACCATCCAACACAACAACACTTACATCAACAAATTATCAATGACAATAAAATTAAATATATTAATTGTTAAGTCATCCTTGCAGGCGTGGTACTACAAATTCTTAGAGAGTTAAGTACCACTGCCTGCTTTTTTTATTTTTTAGGGATTCCCCCATTCAAATTAGGACATTCCCTAATACCTATCATATGTGAAAAATTGTACAATCATTATAAATTCAAAAGTAAAACGGCAAATCGGAATAAGTTAATACCTTTAACGGTAGGAGGATTCATATAGATGGGAAAATTTGGATTAAACTTTTTCAAACCAACTGAAAAATTTAATGGAAACTGGTCAGTTCTTGAGAGCAAAAGTAGAGAATGGGAAAAAATGTACCGTGAAAGATGGAGTCACGATAAAGTAGTTCGAACAACACATGGTGTTAACTGTACAGGATCATGTTCATGGAAAGTATTCGTAAAAAATGGTGTGATCACATGGGAGAACCAACAAATTGATTATCCAAGTTGTGGTCCTGATATGCCAGAATTTGAACCGCGTGGTTGTCCTCGTGGTGCATCATTTTCTTGGTATGAATATAGTCCACTTCGTGTGAAATATCCATACATTAGAGGAAAATTATTAGATTTATGGACGACTGCATTAGAAGAAAATAATGGTAACCGCATTGCTGCTTGGGCTTCAATCGTTGAAGATGAAGAGAAAGCGAAAATGTATAAACAAGCACGTGGTAAAGGTGGCCATGTTCGTGCTAACTGGAAAGATGTAACAGACATCATCGCTGCACAAATTTTGTATACCATTAAAAAGGATGGTCCAGACCGAATTGCTGGATTCACCCCTATTCCAGCGATGTCAATGATTAGTTACGCAGCAGGTGCGAGATTTATTAATTTACTTGGTGGAGAAATGCTAAGCTTCTATGATTGGTATGCCGATCTACCACCTGCGTCACCTCAAATTTGGGGTGAACAAACAGACGTACCTGAATCAAGTGACTGGTACAATGCTGCTTATATTATTATGTGGGGCTCAAATGTACCACTTACACGTACACCGGATGCACACTTTATGACAGAAGTAAGATACAAAGGAACTAAAGTGGTTTCTGTAGCACCAGACTACGCAGAAAATGTTAAATTTGCAGATAACTGGTTAGCACCTAATCCAGGTACAGATGCAGCGGTAGCACAAGCGATGACACACGTTATCTTACAAGAATATTATCAAGATAATCCGAGTGATATGTTCATTAACTATTCTAAACAATATTCAGATATGCCTTTCGTCATTATGTTAGATGAAGACGACAATGGTTATAAAGCAGGGCGATTTTTACGTGCAAGTGATTTAGGTATGGGTAGTGAAAATAGCGAATGGAAACCGGTCATTCACGATATCAATAGTCGTCAATTTGTAGTACCTAATGGCACAATGGGTCAACGCTGGGAAGAAGGCAAGAAGTGGAACTTAAAATTAGAAAATGAAGATGGTTCTAAGATTGATCCAGCAATGTCTATGGCGGAAGACACATATGAAATCAAAACGATTCAATTCCCTTACTTTGATAGTCAAGGTGATGGCATCTTTGAAAGACCGATTGCAGCTAGAAAAGTCACATTAGCTAACGGCAAAGAAGTGTATGTTGCGACGGTATATGACTTGATGACAAGTCAATATGGTATTAAACGATTTAACCATGAATTAGAAGCAACATCTTATGATGATGCAGAATCAAAATATACACCAGCATGGCAGCAACGTGTAACAGGTATTAAACCAGAATTAGTGACACAAGTAGCAAGAGAGTTTGCGCAAAATGCTATTGATACAGAAGGGCGCTCAATGATTATCATGGGTGCGGGTATTAACCACTGGTTCAACTCAGATACGATTTATCGCGCGATTTTAAATCTAGTTCTATTATGTGGCTGTCAAGGTGTGAACGGTGGTGGCTGGGCACACTACGTTGGACAAGAAAAATGTCGACCAATTGAGGGATGGAATACTGTAGCCTTTGCTAAAGACTGGCAAGGACCACCACGTTTACAAAATGGTACAAGTTGGTTCTATTTTGCAACGGACCAATGGAAATACGAAGAATCTAATGTTGATAAATTGAAATCACCACTCGCAAATAATATTAAACATCAACATCCAGCTGATTATAATGTTACGGCAGCGAGATTAGGTTGGTTACCATCTTACCCTCAATTTAATAAAAATAGTCTATTATTCGGGGAAGAAGCCAAAGATGAGGGTGATGATTCAAATGAAGCTATTTTAAATAAAGCGATAGAATCTGTGAAAAATAAAGAAACGCAATTTGCGATCGAAGATCCAGATTTAAGAAAGAACCATCCAAAAACATTATTTGTTTGGCGTTCAAATTTAATTTCAAGTTCTGCTAAAGGACAAGAATACTTTATGAAACATTTATTAGGTACACGTTCAGGATTAATGGCTGAACCTAATGAAGAAGATAAACCAGAAGAAATTAAATGGCGTGAAGATACAGAAGGTAAATTAGATTTACTAGTATCGTTGGATTTCAGAATGACTGCGACACCATTGTACTCAGATATCGTCTTACCAGCAGCAACATGGTATGAAAAACATGACTTATCATCAACTGACATGCATCCATTCATTCATCCATTTAATCCAGCTATTGATCCATTATGGGAATCACGTTCAGACTGGGATATTTATAAAACATTAAGTAAAGCTGTTTCTGAAATGGCAAAAGATTATTTACCAGGTACATTTAAAGACGTTGTAACGACACCACTTGGCCATGACTCTAAACAAGAGTTGGGTTCTGAATACGGTATCGTCAAAGATTGGTCTAAAGGTGAAGTTGAAGCTGTTCCAGGTAAAACAATGCCAAACTTCGCAGTTGTAGAAAGAGATTACACTAAAATTTACGATAAATATGTGACTTTAGGTCCACTACTTGAAAAAGCAAAAGTTGGCGCACACGGCGTAAGCTTTAGTGTTAAAGACGAATATGAAGAACTTAAAAGTATGGTAGGTACTTGGAATGATGAAGATGCTGAATCAGTTAGAACGAATCGTCCACGTATCGATACAGCTAGAAAAGTAGCAGATGCCATCTTGAATATATCTTCAGCGACAAATGGTAAATTATCACAAAAATCATATGAAGATTTAGAAAATCAAACAGGTATGGAATTGAAAGATATTTCAAAAGAACGCGCATCAGAAAAGATTTCATTCTTAAATATTACGTCACAACCACGTGAAGTAATACCAACAGCTGTGTTCCCTGGTTCAAATAAAAATGGACGTAGATATTCACCATTTACAACCAATATTGAACGTCTTGTACCATTTAGAACACTCACAGGTAGACAAAGTTATTATATCGATCACGAAGTGTTCCAACAATTTGGTGAAAGCTTACCAGTATACAAACCAACGTTACCACCAATGGTATTCGGTACGAGAGATAAGCAAGTTAAAGGTGGACAAGATGCATTAGTATTACGTTATTTAACACCTCATGGTAAATGGAATATTCACTCAACATATCAAGATAATGAACGTATGTTGACATTATTTAGAGGTGGCCCAGTCGTTTGGTTATCTAATGAAGATGCTGAAGAACATGGCATTAACGATAATGATTGGTTAGAAGTATACAACAGAAACGGTGTTGTAACTGCAAGAGCTGTCACATCACACCGTATGCCAAGAGGCACAATGTTCATGTACCACGCACAAGATAAACATATTGAAACACCAGGGTCAGAAATTACAGATACACGTGGTGGTTCACACAACGCACCAACAAGAATTCACTTAAAACCTACCCAACTTGTAGGTGGATATGCACAAATTAGCTATCACTTTAACTATTATGGACCAATTGGAAATCAACGTGACGTATACGTAGCAGTGAGAAAAATGAAGGAGGTAAATTGGCTTGAAGATTAAAGCGCAAATTGCAATGGTGTTAAATTTAGATAAATGCATAGGTTGCCACACTTGCAGCGTAACATGTAAGAACACTTGGACGAACCGTCCAGGTGCGGAATACATGTGGTTCAACAACGTAGAAACAAAACCAGGTGTCGGATATCCGAAACGATGGGAAGACCAAGAACATTATAAAGGTGGTTGGGTCTTAAATAAAAAAGGAAAATTAGAACTTAAATCTGGTAGTCGTTGGACAAAAATGGCGTTAGGTAAAATCTTTTACAACCCAGATATGCCACTGATTAAAGACTATTATGAACCATGGACATATAACTATGAACATTTAACAACTGCTAAAGAAGGTAAACATTCACCAGTGGCTAAAGCACACTCATTAATTTCTGGCGAAAAACTTAATCTCGAGTGGGGACCTAACTGGGAAGATGACTTAGCTGGCGCACATATTACTGGTCCAGAAGATCCAAATATCCAAAAAATCGAAGAAGATATTAAATTCCAATTTGATGAAACGTTCATGATGTATTTACCTCGTCTATGTGAACACTGCTTAAACCCTAGTTGCGTTGCGTCATGTCCTTCAGGTGCCATGTATAAACGTGATGAAGACGGTATCGTTTTAGTTGACCAAGATGCATGTCGTGGTTGGCGCTATTGTATGACAGGCTGTCCTTATAAAAAAGTTTACTTCAACTGGAAAACAAATAAAGCAGAAAAATGTACATTCTGTTTCCCAAGAATTGAAGCGGGATTACCAACTGTTTGTTCTGAAACATGTACAGGTAGAATGAGATATTTAGGTGTCTTATTATATGATGCTGATAGAGTTCATGAAGCAGCTTCAGCTGAAAATGAACAAGATTTATATGAAAAACAATTAGACATTTTCTTAAATCCATTCGATGAAGCTGTGATTGAACAAGCTGAAAAAGATGGTATTAGCTATGAATGGATTGAAGCAGCGCAAAACTCACCAGTCTATAAATTAGCAATCGAATATAAATTAGCATTTCCTTTACACCCAGAATTTAGAACAATGCCTATGGTTTGGTATTGCCCACCATTGAGCCCAATCATGAGCTATTTCGAAGGTAAAAATGCTGGTCAAAATCCAGATATGATTTTCCCAGCAATTGAAGAAATGCGTTTACCAATCGAATACTTAGCAAATCTATTTACCGCTGGTGATGTTCAACCTGTTAAGGAATCGCTACAAAAGATGGCAATGATGAGAAGCTACATGCGTTCACAAGTTACAGGTAAAGAATTTGATACATCGAAATTAGAAAGACTTGGATTATCTGAAATTCAAACTAAAGATATGTATCGATTATTAGGTTTAGCGAAATATGAAGACCGCTTTGTTGTACCAACATCTCATAAAGAAACTTATTTAGATACGTATCATGCACAAGGTAGTCAAGGTTACGGTGGCGAGTACTTTGGTGATAATTGTGAGGGCTGTGGTGTTCCAGTAGGTTCAGGAAAAACAGGACAAGAAATTTATAATGAGAATTTCTATGGAGGTATTTTCCGTGATTAATTTACAACAATTTCATTATTATCAAGAAAGCTTTGGATATATTGCACAGCAACTTAATTTTCCTGAGAAACTTACGTTCCATCCAAAAACATTTGAAGAAACGATTGAGCCATCACATCCTGGTTACGATGATTTAGTAAAATATAGAGAAATTATGCATCAATTCACACTATCAGAAATTAAAGCGATTTATACAGATACATTTGATTTCAATAAAAAATCACCACTCTATATGACTTATAACAAATTTGATACGCAAAAAGAGCGTGGCCAAATGTTAGCCAAACTTAAAGTGTTATATGAAATGTTTGGTTTGAAAATGGTAGATAATGAGTTATCTGATTATCTACCGTTGATGTTGCAATTCTTGCATGTAGCAACATGGCAAAACGATCCACGTGCTGAAGGAAATATTGAATTGGTTATTATGATTATTGAAGATGGTACGTATGAAATGGCCAATCAATTAGCGCAAGACAACAATCCTTATGCATACGTGATACGTGCGTTAAGAAATACATTGAAAGCTTGCTTAGAAATTCCAAATGAGGTGACATCTCATGCTTAATCAATTTTTATGGATTATCTTTCCTTATTTGTGTGTAGCTATCTTTATTGTTGGCCACATTGCACGTTATAAATATGATCAGTTCTCATGGACTGCGAAATCTAGTGAATTCCTAGAAAAGAAACAATTAAAATGGGGTAGCTTATTATTCCATTTAGGCATCATTCCAGTATTTTTTGGTCACGTCGTAGGACTTGCGATACCAGCCAAATGGATTGATGGCCTAGGCGTTAGTGAAGAAATGTATCATTTTGGTGCTGTATACATTGGTAGTATCTTTGGTATAATGACGTTTATTGGTATGTTACTCTTAACAGCACGACGTATTACAATTAAAAATGTTAGAAAGCTAAGTTCAGCATCTGATATTTTTGTCAATTTTTTATTAATATTAATTATTTTCATGGGTTGTTATTCAACATTAGTTACGAATGCGGTGGTAAGTGACTTTGATTATCGTCAAACGATATCTATCTGGTTTAGACACTTATTTACTTTCTCACCTGATGCAAGCTTAATGACAGATGTGCCTTTATCATTTAAAATTCACATCTTACTAGGATTTACAATTTTAGCTTGCTGGCCATTCACACGTTTAGTACATGTATGGAGTGTGCCACTATCGTATACTAATCGCAGATATATTGTTTATCGTAAACATAAAACACGTTCATGAGTATGAGAGGAGATTCAAATGTGATTACGACCACTCCAGTTTTTAAGAAACAGGATTTCCAACAACAATTGAATGATCTAAGGGTTAACGAAGGCTACGATTTTGCAGGTGTAGCATTATATGAACACCATAATAGCTCAGCGCCTATTAAATGGCATTATGTTTCAGGCAATACGAATCAACGTTATAAAATGATTATCTTACGTAAAGGCCGTGGCTTAGCGGGTATGGTTATGAAGACTGGTAAACGAATGATTATTGACGACGTTGCTTCAATCTTATCACCTGAAGATAAGATTAAATATCCTATTTTAATTGCTGAAGACTTGACAGCAATGGTTGCGATTCCATTATGTTACAATAATCAAGTATATGGCGTCTTACTCTTAGGTCAAAGAGATGGTAAGGCGTTACCCGATTATGAAACGTTGGATATTCATGGTAAGCTATGGACATTTTCAGAAGAAATGTAGGTGATCCTAATGTTGGATGTTTATAATCTCGATTTAGAGAACTTACTAAAAAAATATTATGAAAAAACGAACGAAAAAATCGTCTTTGTGAATAAAGATGGTAAAGTTATTGCGATGAATGATGCTGCTGAAGAAATCATTTCAAAGGACAATAACTATAGTGCTATGACAAATGCAATATGTAATCGTTGTGAAGGTTACTCTAATGAATTTGCATTACAAAGTTGTATTAATTGTTATTTAGATACAACAAAGCCGAATGATATGAACTTCCAAGTGTTCATGAAGACTGTGGATAATAAGATTCAACCTTTTACAGCGTCTTATCAATGTATTGATGAAGAGGCTCAAATCTATGCCTTTACATTACAAGACATATCACCACAAATTCAGCGTCAAGAAAAAATGTATCAACGTCAAATGTTACGTAAAACGATTGCCGCACAGGAGAACGAAAGAAAACGTATTTCTAGAGAACTACATGACAGTGTTGTTCAAGAAATGTTAAATGTAGATGTTGAGTTGAGATTGTTAAAATATCAACAAGATATGTCACAACTGATTGAGAAATCTGAGCACATTGAAGTTTTAATGTCTAATTTAATTAATGACATTCGAAACATGTCAGTTGAACTAAGACCTTCATCACTCGATGATTTAGGATTGGAAGCGGCTTTTAAATCGTATTTCAAGCAATTAGAACAAAATTATGGATTTAACGTTGTGTATCAATCAAATATTCAAAATCAACGTTTCGATAGTGAAATTGAAACCGTCGTTTATCGAGTGGTTCAAGAGGCAATATTTAATGCATTGAAATATGCTGGCGTTTATGAAGTAGATGTGTCTGTCCAACAAACGCCAGAGGGTCTTATCGCAGAAGTGATTGATAGAGGTAATGGTTTTGATCCTAATTTGAAACCACAAGGAACAGGGTTAGGATTATATGGTATGAACGAAAGAGCAGAACTTGTCAAAGGATCAGTGAACATTGAAACGCACATTGGCAAGGGGACAATTATAACGTTAGAAGTACCAGTTTAAAGTAAGTTAGGGGAATATAAAGTGAAGATTGTAATCGCAGACGATCATGCAGTCGTTAGAACAGGATTTTCAATGATATTAAACTTTCAAGAAGATATGGAAGTTGTTGCAACCGCTGCTGATGGGGGAGAGGCTTATCAGAAAGTGATGGAACATAAACCAGATGTCTTAATTATGGATTTAAGTATGCCACCTGGCGAATCTGGTTTAATAGCGACAAGTAAGATATCAGAAAGCTTTCCAGAAACTAAAATCTTAATATTAACGATGTATGATGATGAAGAATATCTGTTCCACGTTCTTCGTAATGGCGCTAAAGGCTATATTTTAAAAAATGCACCTGACGAACAGTTATTGTTAGCAGTTCGCACAGTTTATAAAGGTGAAACCTATGTAGATATGAAGTTGACGACATCGTTAGTTAATGAATTTGTGAATCATAAGCATTCAGATGACGTATCTACGAATGATCCTTTTAAAATTTTATCTAAAAGAGAACTAGAAATCTTACCGCTCATTGCTAAGGGGTATGGCAATAAAGATATTGCCGAAAAGTTGTTTGTGTCGGTTAAAACGGTCGAGGCACATAAGACACATATTATGACGAAACTGGATTTAAAATCTAAGCCCGAGTTAGTTGAATATGCATTGAAAAAGAAATTGTTGGATTTTTAATTACATTTACATCTCTAAAAACGAATGTGTTATAGGTAAAAACATCATTTAAGCTACATGGTAAATGCGCAGTAGCTGACTGAATTGAGAAGGTTCTTAAATTAAGTCGTTCTCAAATCTAATCATCCTTGAGAGGCTAGGAAGACGAATTCGAGAAGAATTGGCTCTTCGTCAAATCGGACTGATGAGTCCTAATATTGAGATTAAGCAACCTTAGGTTGTTTAATCTCTTTTTTTGTTGTTGAGGCAAATAGTCGCGAAGTTATAATAATTCGATTACGTAAAATATCATAATTTCTATAAACAAAAGATACCCTTTTAATGAGTTAGATTTTATTATTAATTACTTCTAACGGAC
>NZ_JAESLA010000028.1:0-33083 GCF_017892405.1 Staphylococcus sp. GDY8P85P
CCGCATTTCTCTTAGAACCAAATAAATTTACGCTAACATTATTTTATGTGGTGCTTATTTATACTCTTTTAAACTATACTATCTATATTGCAAGCCGCTTCACACAGTTTAAATTTCTTCAATATGTTGCGCGTTTGATAAAAATTCGATAGTACTTTTACTTTCTTCTCTTCTATCTTTACGACGTTGAACACGTTTAGGTGCACTTTCGTAAAACCATTTTTCTATTTTTGTTTCTGGATAAACATCTGGTACTTTGACTGGTTTCCCATTATCATCTAATGCAACGAAAGTAAGGAAACTTAAGGCTGCTAAATGCTTTTCTTTATTTAAAACATCTTCAATGATAATTTGTACACAAACTTCCATTGAACTCGTACCTGCATAACTGACCATTGCTTCATAAGAAGTTATATCTCCTGTTTTGATTGGTCTTAAAAAATCAACCGAATCTGTTGAAGCTGTTACTACTTGAGCGTTAGCATGTTTCATTGCTGTAATAGCTGCTATTTCATCTATATTAGCCATCAATGACCCACCAAACATTGTGTGATGATGATTGGTGTCTTGAGGAAATACTTGCTTAGCTTTAAAACTTTTCGATTCAGACATTGATTTTCGATTATCTTGAGAATTTGACATGCGTTATACCTCTTTTATATTAATTTCTATTTTTATTGTGCCCAATTACCATTTTTAAACACTAATTCTTTAGAGCCATCCTGTTTAATTCCATAAATCGTTAAATCAGCACTACCTATCATGAAATCAACGTGCACATTTGAGTCATTTAAGCCACTGGCAACTTTTTCTTCCGTCGTCATTTCTGTACCACCTTCAACATTAAAGCCATATGCCGAACCAATAGCTAAATGGCACGATGCATTCTCATCAAAAAGTGTATTGTAAAAAATAGTATTACGATTTGAAATTGGAGAATCGTCAGGTACTAAGGCAACTTCACCTAATCGTTTAGCCCCTTCATCTGTGTTAATCAGATCTCTAAGTACCTCTTCGCCTTTTTCCGCTTTGAAATCTACAATTTGTCCATCTTTAAACGTTAATGTAAAGCCATCAATAATTGTACCATTATAACTAAGTGGTAATTTATTCGTCACGTATCCATTGACATTATTACGATCAGGAGCTGTAAAGACTTCTTCAGTTGGTATATTCGCTATAAATGCTTGTTGATTACCATTTACATAGCTTGTAGCATCTTCCCATATATGTCCTTTAGGAAGACCAACGACTAAGTCCGTTCCATCTGATTGATAGTGTAAGGCTTTATAATTTTTGTCTTGCATTTGTTTAGCATGTACACTTAAGTTTTCGATATGCTGCTTCCAATTTTCAATAGGATCATTTCCATCAATTCTTACGATATCAAATACCTCATCAATAAATTTCTCCAGTGCAGCTGTTTCGTCTAATTCTGGATAAACACGTTTCGCCCAATCTTTAGAAGGAAAGGCTGCAACTACCCATGGAAATTGATTCTTTTGACTTCCTTCCATATAACCTTTGAATGCATGACTATAATTCATTTGATATGCTTTCAGTTTTTCTGCATCTATACCGTTTAATAAGTTAGGGTCTCCGCTTAATAAGGCTAAATTAGCTGCACCACGATTAGCATAATCCATTCGTTCGTCTACTTCATATGATTTTACAGCTTGATGTTCAAAATAATCGACCGATTCATATTCGAACTTAAGTCTATTTAATCTAGAATCAGCATATACAACTTTAACGTCAGAAGCCCCTGCTTTATAAGATTCTTCAACAATTAATCGCGTCAACTCGATAGCATCCACTGAAGATCTAATAAACACAGGTTGTTTAGGTTGTACGTTCATGCCAATTTTCACTAATAATTCTGCATATTGTTGTAATTTCTCGTTATAACTTAATGAAGTCATATGCGCATCCTCCTTAATCTTGACGTAAGTTGCCTAATTCGTCAGCAATCGCTGTCACTTCACTTGGTGAAAAAGAATCTTTAGACATTACAAAATTGTATATTTCCTCTACATCTTGTTGATTGGCTTCTTCAAATTTATCAGGATTTAATAATCCTTGATTAACGATGTTTAACTTTTTTCTAATCTCTGCAATCATTTCTTTATTATTATTTTGAGTCACGTTATCACCTCTTTAATACAATATTTTATCAAAGTATGACGATTTAACAAACTTTTATCGAATAAAGTAATATTATGTCTTTATAAAATTTTAAAATAACTATAAAATGGTTTATATATAACAGATTAGGGGGAATAGAGTATGGTAGATATAGCATTTGTATGTCTTGGAAACATATGTCGCTCTCCTATGGCTGAAGCAATCATGCGTCAACGCTTGAAAGATAGACATATTTCAGGTGTTAATGTTTATTCAAGAGGCACTGGCAAATGGAACCTTGGAGAACCGCCTCATGAAGGTACTCAAGATATTCTTAATCGCCATAATATACCTTTTGATGGTATGATTAGTGAGTTGTTTGAACCGAATGATGATTTTGATTATATTATTGCCATGGATCAAAGTAATGTTGATAATATCAAAAACATCAATCCTAACCTAAAAGGGAAATTGTTCAAATTACTTGAATTTAGTAATATGGAAGAGAGTGATGTACCAGATCCTTACTACACAAATAATTTTGATGGTGTATATGAAATGGTACAATCATCTTGTGATAATCTAATTGATTTCATCGTTAAAGATGCAAATTTGAAAGAGGGGTAAATGAAATGGAAAACAAATTAATTCCTGGTATTCTAATAGGTGCACTTGTTGGTGGTGCTGCTACGTTAGCAGACAAATCAACACGTAATGCATTAGTTCAATCTGTAAAAGATATTAAAGAAGGTAATCGTTCACGTAAACCTTCTAAATTTAATTCTATTAAAGACGAAGTTTTATATTGGAAAAATACAATTGAAGAAATTCGTCGTAATAATCCAGAATTAGAAAAATCAATTAAAGATGCGAAAGATACTTTCGTTAACCGTAAGAATAACCGCATTGGTCAATAATTGATTGCTTACGATTGCTACATTGTCTAACATGTTAGCGATCTTAAGCAATAACTAAAAGTGAATCATATCAATTTTGATTTTCACTCATAGTAAAGCGGGACAATGAAATCTTTTAATATAACAGGTTTCTGTCCCGCTTCTTTTACTTTTTATTTATGTATGTGGTTAAAGCAAAGGAGATTGTTATGTCAAAAGAAAATAAATCGAACTCAAAATATCTTAACTCTATTAAAGAAGAACAAGAGAAGAATCAAGATAAAATAAATGTTGATCGTACATATGTCGAACCACAAGAATTTCAATCTAAAGAACCCAAAAAAGATAATCAAGTCTTTTTTGTATCACGATTAAATAAACCAGCTAAATATACAAAGAAATCTAATTTTCTCTCATATTTAATCTATCGTATAGGAAAAGATGATGCATCAGGTTTAGCTGCACAAATGACTTATCATTTTGTATTAGCTATGTTCCCTATGCTGATCTTTTTATTAACTTTATTACCACTATTCAACTTAGATCAAAGCCAAATTACTGGTTTACTAAGTAACGCACCCGCTGACACGTCTAGTCTAATTCAAGGTGTCATTAGCGATGTCACTAAAAATTCAAGTGGCGGTTTACTATCTATCGGGTTAATCTTAGCAATTTGGTCAGCTTCAAATGGTATGACTGCAATCATGAACTCATTTAATGTTGCTTATGATGTAGAAGATAATAGAAATGGTATTCTATTAAAGTTATTAAGTGTTGTATTTACAATTGTGTTAGGTGTAGTATTTTTAGTAGCTATGGCACTACCAACAATGGGTTCAGTTATCGCTCATTTCTTATTTGGTCCCCTAGGATTAGATGATCAAGTCAAATGGGTTTTCAGTTTAATTAGAATTGTACTTCCATTAATCATTATTTTGATTCTTTTTACAATTCTATACTCAGTAGCGCCAAATGTTAAAACGAAATTAAAATCTGTTTTACCAGGGGCGATATTCACATCGGTTATCTGGTTAATTGGATCTTTCGCATTCGGTTTCTATATTTCTAATTTTGGAAACTATTCAAAAACATACGGAAGTATCGCAGGGATTATTATCCTTTTAATTTGGTTATATTTAACAAGTTTTATCATCATCATAGGTGCCGAAATTAATGCAATTATTCATCAAAGACACGTGATTAAAGGCCAAACGCCTGAAGAAGCAGCATTAGACCATGATGATAATAACCAAAACCACTACAACGAAGATACAACTTATGAATATAAACAAACAGCAACTGGTAAAGATGAAAACTACAAAGTTGATAAAGATCCAGAAGATAAAAATGAAGAAGACGCTTCATTAACTGAGAAAATCAAAGATAAATTCACTAACAACGACGATGATACTAAGAAGTAATATTCATTAAACAAAAAGAGACTGGGACATCATTCCTAGAGAAATAGCCAGTAAATGAGTTTTAACTAATTCATTTACTGGCTTATTTATTTACAATACTCTGAATTGTTGGCTCGCAAGGCTCGTGCCTGTAGTCCTCTAAAGAAATGCTTAGATGAACATTTACTCATTCTGTTGTTATGCTCCCCTAGGAGTCTCCGTAACTCTGTTTCGTAATCTATCTTAGAACTATTTACGTAAGTGTGTAAACACTTAAGTTCCTCAACCCCAGCTTGCTTTGTTTGTATATTATCATGTTGAAAATCTCTTTGCTGGTGCCCCGCACACAACGTCACTCGTAGTTCATCTTTAGCATTTCTTACATAAGTGCGCTAGCACTTATGTTCATTAATAATCAACGCAAGCGTCTCGTTAAAATACTTTCTATTTTTATGATTTTATTGAATTAAATTATGTTGGAATGCATAAATTACAGCTTGCGTTCTATCTTGCACTTCTAATTTACTCAATATATTACTTACATGTGTTTTTACAGTTTTAATTGTGATATGAGAAGCACTTGCAATTTCTTGGTTAGAATAGCCTTTAGCAATTAATAATAAAATTTCCATTTCTCGTTCAGTCAACATTTCATATAGCTCTGCACGTTTTTTCATTCTATTACGCATTTTAACTAAAACTTCAGGTTCGAATACAGATTCTCCATTATACGTTTTACGTACTGCATCTGCAATATCGCTCGCACTGGTTGTTTTTAATATATAACTATCTACACCAGCATCTAAGGCTCTGTATACCTCTTTATCTTCAATAAAACTTGTTAACATAACGACTTTAATATGTGGTAAATCTTTTTTTATTTGAGTAGTAGCTTCTACCCCATCCATGTCATCCATTAATAAATCCATGAGAATTAAATCCGGTTTAAGTTCATGCGCTTTCGCAATTGCATCTTTACCAGACGCCCCTTCTCCAACTATTTCAATATCAGATTGTGTTGATAAATAACTTGATATCCCAATTCTAACCATTTCATGGTCATCTACGAACAAAACTTTAATCGCCATAATTATCATCCTCCTTATTTAATGGTGCCTTTACTTCTATTCTTGTTCCAGAATCTGGCAATGATACGATATGGAATGTCGCACCGATTTCTAATGCACGTTCTCTCATATTTTTCAATCCATAGCTTTGTTCTAATTTCTCATCAACATTAAAACCTTTACCATTGTCTTGAATTCGAAGTAATAAATAATCTTGTTGGTTAAATAATTCAACCGTCACTTTTGTACCGTTAGAATGTCTCAATGTATTAGAAATCGCTTCTTGCGTTATTCTAAACAAATGATCTTCTATGCCTTTAGGCACCTTGAAATCTTGTATATCGTGAATCACTTTCATAGGCACTTTCTTCTGTAAATCGATGACTAAGTCTTTAATACCTTCACCTAAAGATTTATCTTTTAAGCCTAAAGGTCTTAAATGAAGTAGCAGTGCACGCATTTCTAATTGTGATTCTTGAACCATTTTCTCTAAGACTGGAATCTGTTGGTCAAGTGGTGCCTCTAATTTTGTTTCTTTGATTGCAGATAACATCATACTTGCTGCGAAAAGTTGTTGACTAACGGAGTCATGTAACTCTCGAGCTAACCTTTGACGTTCATCTTCAATGATTTTTTTAACTTTAACATCATTCATATTGTAATTTTCATTAGTTAAATTTTGTGTTTTCATTCGTAAACGATGTAGTTCTTGGTTTAGCGGAACTAACGTTTGATAAATATCAATTGTTTCATTGTAAAGCTCAATATTTTGATCGTTAATACCTACCGTTTCACCTTCTATAGCATGTTCAATCTGTGATTTAATCCACGTATTTTGTTGATTAATTTTGTATGCGAGAATTGAACCTACGATGATACAAAGTAAAATGATAACTAAATTTAAAAATAAGAATACAGGTATACCAAAAATTTGTGTATAAAACATACCTTGAAAATAGATAATATTAACAAATACTTTATCTATAAATAAGAACGCGGTTAACATGCTATAGACGAGTATAAGCATTGAACCGATAGCTCTTAAATAGTGATTCATCGATAAATCACCTCAACATCTCCGATAAATGTTGAAACATAGATATTGACGTTATAATTTTCTTCTTTGGGCTTCTCTTCAACCTGGATATGGTTATTCTCAACTTTATAAGATTGGCCATTTAAGTATGCATTTCCATATAAAGCAGCCATGTGTAAGTTAATATTATAATTCAATGGTACCACTAACTGAATTTTCCCTAAAATATGTCTTACAACAATTGTATTATTTTCTTTAATATTCGCAGCTTTAGTCATATCAATGTGAATGTCCCCAACACCATGTTGAATTTGCACATCTTCCCATTTATACACATACACTGGCGTGCGTTGCTCACCAAACCATTTTTGCTTTATAAACTGAGGTGATGTTACTTCATCCTCTGAAGCAATTACTTTCAATGGTTTAAATTTAAAAATAAGATATCTTATAATAACAATAACCAGAAAGACAAATAAAATAATAATAGTATATTTATTTGAAAGTAAAGTAAACGCTATAAGTAAGGCACCAATCCAAAACGCTAAGAGACCCCTTACTTTATGAAAGTAAAGGTAGCCTACATAAACTAATATACATCCTAAAAGTAATACGAATAGATAACCTATTTTTTCAAAAAAGATGTAATAAAAATTTGCAATAATCATTAAAGCGGTAAATATGATTAATAATTCTGTCGAAATATATTTTCGAGTCAATGTGTCGCCTCCTATCCCTCTTAATTAAGCTACTACACTCATTTGTTCAATTATGTCACATTCGCCTTGAGTTGTAATTTTTTCTTTAGAACAGCGATGTATATCTGCTTCAATTCTTGCACAATACGCTTCGAATAAATCCAGTTGTTTTTTAAGGCTTTCAATTTCATAATTATTAATTTCCTGAGCATGTTTAATGTTATAAGTATTAGTTATATCAATATATTTATTTTCTAATGTTGCAGATAAACTGTCAATCAACTTATTCATTTGCGTTTTCTTAGCTTTTAAATATTCAATATAATTTTCAATGTTTTTTAATTTTTCATCTAAACTAATTTGATAATCACTAATGTTTCGTTTAATAATCACTTTAAGAAAATGTTTTAAATATAAGTCCATATAATTCATAGAACCACCTCGTCCTTGATTAAGCTTAATTATAGTTCAAAGTGGTATAAACGCCCATAGTCTATGGGACCATCTTGTTCTCATACTTTAGTACGATGTTTCTTCATTTCATTATAAACTTAATTTTATTTTTACCATTTTTAAGTGTATGATTAAGTATATTTATTCTAGAAAGAAGGTAACATCAATGACTCAAGCACATCATCGTCTGAATTGGCTCCCCTACATTCTTATCGTTATTTTTCTGCACATTTTAGGTTTCAGTTTCCTTTGGTTAGCAAATTCTAACCATCTACTTCTAGGTATGGGTATCCTTGCATATACGCTGGGATTGCGTCATGCATTTGATGCCGATCACATTGCTGCGATAGACAATACTGTACGTAAATTATTACAGCAACAACGTAGTCCTGTCGGCGTAGGCTTTTATTTCTCCATTGGACACTCTACAGTCGTCTTTCTTATGTCTGTTTTCTTAGGCATTTCTGTAAAATGGGCAAAAGACGCGTTGCCACATTTTCAAGAAATTGGTGGTATTATTGGTACAATCGTTTCAGGAAGTTTTTTAATTCTAATTGGTATATTGAATCTAATCATATTAGTATCCTTAATTACGCTATTCTTAAAATTAAAAAATGAACGTATAAATGATAATAAGTTAAATGATTTATTAGAGGCACGTGGATTGATTTCTCGTATTGTTGGACCCTACTTTAAACTCATAAGTCGTAGTTGGCATGTCTTGCCTCTTGGTTTTTTATTTGGCTTAGGATTTGATACTGCAAGTGAAATTTCTTTACTTGCGTTATCTTCTGGTGCGTCTCAACAAGCAATTTCATTTATAGGTATCTTATCCTTGCCCATACTATTTGCTGCAGGCATGAGTTTACTTGATACGTTAGATGGTATATTGATGACCTCTGCCTATAATTGGGCCTTTTTCAATCCTATTCGGAAAATTTATTACAACATTACAATTACTGCCATCTCAGTTATCGCTGCATTGTTAATCGGTACTACAGAGTTGCTTCAAATCATAGCAGAAAAATGGCAATTAAGTGGCACTTTCTGGACATTTATCGCAAATATCCAGTTTGATTATTTTGGTTATATTCTGGTTGTTTTGTTCTTAACAAGTTGGCTCATTTCCTCTTTAATATGGAAATTTGGCAAAGTTGAACAACGATGGACCAAGTAAGCATGTTTCAATACGTTTGTATTATGAATACAAAGGTTGTTTAAATTACCTGAGACGACAAGTGAAGGTCGCATAGTTAACATATCTTTAATTGGTAGTCACATTATCCATCTCTTAATGAACGATACAGGCACGTACAAGCGGATGAATACACACGTTTATACCAGTCATTGATAAGTGTCATTAAATCGCACTTAAGAAAATGAACAAACCCGTTTGCATTTTAAAAGCAAAGTAAATATAAAAAAGACAATTTCTATAGTGAATGCACTCATAAAGTTAGATTTTAAGATTAACTATTAAGGTGCGTATCAAAACTCACTAGAAATTGTCTTTTTACTTATCTATTCACGTTTAGCCAATTAAAGATTTACTTCTAAAATTAGTCTATTTTAGTCGTTAATAATGGACCATCTTTAGTAACGATAACCGTATGTTCAATTTGGGCTACGTAACTTTTATCTCTTGTTTCAAATGCCCATTCATTCTTACCTTCTGTTACGAATGTTGCTTTAGAAGAAATAAACGGTTCTACTGCGATTACAACCCCTTCTTTAAGCAACGTTTTATCTTTAGGGTCATAATAGTTCATTACATGATTAGGTGCTTCGTGTAAAGATTGACCTACGCCGTGTCCTGTTAAATTTTTGATGACAGTTAAATCATTTTGACGTGCAGTTGCATGCACAGCTTTACCAATATTACTTAATTTAGTTCCTGGTTTAACCTTTGCCATCGCATTTTCAAATGCCATTAATGCAACGTCACATACTTTTTGTTTAAGCGGATCACTTGCTTCACCCACAACAAACGAAATACCAGTATCTGCGTAATAGCCATTTTTTAATGCTGATACATCAATATTAACTAAATCGCCTTCACGAATGATTCGTTTACCTGGAATTCCATGTGCAACTTCTTCATTAACACTAATACATGTTTGTCCAGGGAAATTCTCATCATGAATAGGTGCTGAAATAGCGCCATGTTCTTCAAATAAATCTTTAGCAATATTGTCTAATTCTTTAGTTGTGATGCCAGGTTTAGTAGCTTCTTGCATCGTATCCCTAACCTTAGCACAAATGTAACCTATTTCTTTTAAGGCTTGTAATTCTTCTTCTGTTTTTACAATCATAATATCCCGTTCCTTTTTAATTGTGATTACATCTTATTATACCAAAAAAATTTTGATATACTAAACATACAAAAAATGAAGTGAAAATAATTTACTTATTAAAGAAACATATTAATGTTATTTTCGTACAACGAGAGGATTTATCATATGGATAAATGGTACAAAAGAATTATTGGCGCTAGAACCATTAAAACTGGTTTAGCCACTTTTTTAACATCGCTATTTTGTTTGATGCTTAATTTAACTCCTATCTTTGCGATATTAACAGCTATTGTAACAATCGAACCCACAGCCAAAGCATCATTAAAAAAAGGGTACAGAAGATTGCCAGCGACAGTCATTGGCGCATTATTCGCTGTTATTTTTACATTTATTTTTGGAGATCAATCAGCATTAACCTATACATTTAGTGCACTGTTCACCATTTTAGCTTGTACAAAATTAAATTTACAAGTTGGTACGACCGTTGCGGTATTAACATCAGTTGCTATGATACCTGGTATACACGATGCCTATTTCTTTAACTTCTTCTCAAGATTATTAACAGCGTTGATTGGTTTGGTCACAGCGGGATTAGTTAATTTTGTTGTTCTTCCTCCCAAATATTACCAACAAATTGAGGATAATCTAACACAATCAGAATATAAAATGTATGAGTTGTTTTCATCAAGATGTAATGAATTATTATTAGGAAAATTTGATTCAGATGATAGTAATAATTTATTAAATAAGCTAATGGGTGTGATTAACAAATCTGAGACATTAACTGGTTATCAAAAAGATGAATTACGCTACCATAAGAACAAGGAAGATGAGTGGAAACGGTTGAAACAGATTTCGAACCGTTCATATATTGACCGATTACTCGCTACCCATCTATCAAATATCATTTATTTACCTAAGCATATTCATTTAGTATTTACGCTTGAGGAAAAAATGGCAATTATTAAAATCAGTCATAGTGTCAATAATATAGTCAATAGCGATCATTTCGAACCACATCGTTCATCTGCATCAACACTTAAGTCTTCTGTCAAGCGATTAGAAGAGTTTGATCAAAATCAAATAAAAAGTCATATCATTTATGAAATACTTTTAATTTATAAATTATTAGATAGTAGATACAATGACAAATAAACCCAAATAAATAAGACGTACTGGCTTCATACGAAGTTCCAGTACGTCTTTTTACTAATTAATAGTCAACTATTATTTATTCTTAGATGAACGTTCAATAATAACACGCTTAGCTGCTTCTTCTTCAGTGTTATCTAGTTGTTTAGGTTCAAACGGTATACCTTTACGTTCACAAGCTTTTTCTAATAAATAATCCGTGATTTCATGATTTTTAGGTAAAATAGGTCCATGTAAATAGGTACCTAATAAGTTTTTATAGTGGATACCTTCTTGTTTATCCTCATCATTATTTCCATATCCTACTGTAACGTGTCCTAACGTACCGTAATGATGATGTGTACGTCCACCATGATTCTCAAAGCCAACTATTGTACCAAATGTATCACTCTCAATGACGATATCGCCAGTTAATCGTTCAGTACGTGATTCAGTATAAAAATCTAATATACCTAATCCTTCAAGTTCAGTGCCATCAGGAGTAATATATTTTGTTCCTAAGAATTGGTAGCCGCCACAAATTGTCAAACCTGGCATACCATCTTCAATTGCATCTTTAAGTGTGGTCTTCATTTTGCTTAATTCTTTAGTCGCAATACTTTGTTCTCTATCACTTCCACCACCAATAAAGAAGATGTCACAGTTATCAAGCGTCACACCTTCAGTTTGGTTAACCTCAACAACATTTAATTGAATATTACGTTTCTTTGCTCTTTGTTTGAGTGCAATAATATTTCCAATATCACTATATAAATTTAATTTGTCTGACATAAAATGATAAACGGTTAATTCATTCATATTTATTGCCCTCCTGTAAATGAACGATTAAGTTGTTCTAACATCGGAGATAATGACGTGTAGTTAGGAATTGCGACTGTAAATCCTTCATAGTTCATAGTCAATGCTGTTGCTTTATAGATGTCCTTTTCAAGGATGATAGGCACAGTCACTTCAGCCAATTTCAGACGTAGTTGCAATTCTTCAGCTCGAGTTCCTGTTACTATAATCGTTTCTATATTTTGTTCGCTTAACTTCTCAAAATCAGCGTCATAAATCCATGACGTATCGCGACCATCTGCCGCATTATCATTCAAACTAATAACATATACCTTCTTACCTTCCAATTGTTCGCCCACAGACAAACTTGCATTCATGCCAGCGGGATTCTTAGCAAGGTTAATCATAGCCTCTTTATGATTGAGTTTGAAATACTGCATACGTCCATTATCTGATGTGTATGATTCAAAACCTCTTCGAATCGAATCATCATTAAGACCTAATTCTCTTAATACTGTATATGCCGCTAATGCATTATACGCATTAAAGTCACCGGCAATTTTCATATTAAATGTAGTATCACCAATATTTAATTCTAAGAATGGAGATGCAGAGAATGATGTTACTTCGTATTTCGGTAATTCTCGTTTGAATCCACATGAACAATGGTAATGACCAATTTGGTTATAATGAATGTAATCATATACTAATAGTTTGCCACAATTAGGACAATATTTACTCTCATTCATTGTACTTTGCTCAAATTCATGTGCATGTGCTTTCATGCCATAATAGACAATCGAATCACTAGCGATTTTGAGTCGACTAACAAAAGGATCATCTGCATTAAGTAACAATTTGATTCCCTTATTACTAATAGACTTCGCAATATTATTTACCATTATATCGATTTCACCAAAGCGATCCATTTGATCACGGAAGAAATTTGTAAAAATCATCATTGATGGTGTCACTTCTTTTAATACACGTGGTATTGAACCTTCATCAATTTCAATGACAGCTACTCTAGTATCTTTAGTGCTTTGCATGATAAAAGCAGATGTTATACCTGCCGCCATATTAGCACCTTCATTATTATGTATGATATCAATGTGATTTGCTTTTAAAGTATGTCCTATAAGATTAGATGTAGTCGTTTTACCGTTCGTTCCGCTAATAAAAACGATATCATCAACTTTTGCAGCTAATTTTCTTAATATATTTTGATCCACTTTGCGGGCAACTTGTCCAGGTAAGTCAGTACCTTTTTTCCCGGCAGCGATACTAGCCTTACGTGCCAATTTCGCTAAGTGCGTTGCAGTCCATTGTCTCATGTGCTTCCTCCTCATATAAATCACTTGAATAATTATAACACGTAACGGGTATAACAAAAAACATTCTCAATTAAAAATAACAAGTTACATCCTAGATTATAATAATTATTATTTACTAATGAGAATAGATTTGTTATACTCTTTATGAACAAAGACAAAATAAATGACAAATTTTTAATAGAGGTGACTTAATTATGTTAAGTAAAGACTTGTTAGAAGCACTTAATGATCAAATGAACCATGAATATTTCGCAGCGCATGCTTATATGGCAATGGCAGCTTATTGTGATGACGCTTCATATGAAGGTTTCGCTAATTTCTACATTCAACAAGCTAAAGAAGAACGTTTCCACGGTAAAAAAATCTATGATTACATTAATGACCGTGGTGAACACGCTGAATTCAAATCAATTCCAGCACCTAAAACTGAATTCAAATCAATCCTTGAAACATTTAAAGATGGATTAGCACAAGAACAAGACGTAACACGTCGTTTCTATAATTTATCTGAAATTGCTCAAAAAGATAAAGACTATGCTACTATCTCTTTCTTAAACTGGTTCTTAGATGAACAAGTGGAAGAAGAAGCAACTTTTGAAACACACATTGATTATTTAAATCGTATTGGCGATGACTGCAATACATTATATTTATATGAAAAAGAATTAGCAGCACGTTCATTTAATGAAGAATAATGCTTTCCTTATTAAAGCCAGACACGATATAGATAAGACTATATCTGAAAATAATCGATAGTTGACTGCTACTGGAAAGGCACTTAACTCAAGCTTTTTCAGTTCTAGTCAACCTTGCATGCGGGCCCTAGCTAAAAGCATTTCACTAAGAAATTCTACAAGCTAAGCAAGCTGGGAGTGGACAACGAATTTTAAAAGAATTCTGTCCACTCCCTTTTTTAATTGTGCAACATCCTGGAAATGTTTTTATACTACTACTAAAATGAAAGCATCTATACATGAAAGGATGGTGTAAATATGGATAATGCTTTTATTGCATTAGACTTTGAAACAGCAAATGGTAAACGTACAAGTATCTGTTCTGTTGGTATGGTTAAAGTTGTCAATAATGAGATTGTTGAATCCTTTTACACTTTAGTCAATCCATTTGATTATTTCTCAAAGACGAATATAAATGTTCATGGTATTACACCTGAGGATGTCAATAATGCGCCGAGTTTTGACTATGTATATCCCTATATGATGCAATTTATTGATAACTTACCTGTTGTTGCACATAATGCTGCCTTTGATATGAATGTACTTCACCAAAGTTTAAAACAATTAAATATTGAAACTCCGTCAATGATTTACTTTTGTTCATATCAACTTGCTAAACGTACGATTAATGCATATCGTTATGGTCTTAAACATTTAATGAATCATTATCAATTAGACTTTCATGGTCATCATGATGCGCTCAATGATGCCAAAGCATGTGCAATGATTACATTTAGATTATTAAAGCATTATGATAATTTGCAAAGTATGCTCCAAATTTATGGTAAAAATTTAAAAGATAAAGGCTAGCGCATGATGTGAAATGTATTTTGATAAGCAAAGTACATTTTATCGGCATTGACCTTTATCTTTAAATAAAATCATAGATTGTCATATTTTTATATGTTGATTGTTCTAAATTCCCTACTGTGACACCAATTAACCTTATTGGAATATCGGGATCCTTTAATTCGTTATATAAATCATAAGCAACATTGTATATATCAATATCACTATTAACCGGTTCTCTTAAGCTTCTTTGTTTTGAAAATGTTTCATACTGATATGTTTTTAATTTAACTGTTACAGTGCTACCTGATTTTTGCAATTTAGTTAAACGTTCTGCTGTTTTTCCAGATAGTTCCCATATCTTCTGCAATATGACTTCATCATCATTGACATCAGTTGAAAACGTGCGTTCAGTTCCCACGGATTTACGCACTCTCTTCGCTTTCACTTCACTATGATCAATACCTCTGGCTTTCTGATATAAGCCACGACCTCTTTTTCCAAACCAACGTATTAAGTCAAATTCTGTTTTATCATATAAATCTTTCCCTGTGTAGATATCATGATGATGCATTACTTTTTTCGAGGCTTTGCCCACACCTGGAAAGTCACCAATATCTAAATTCATTAAAATATCATTTACATTATTATAATCTATAACCATCATGCCATTCGGTTTGTTCATACCACTTGCTAATTTTGCTAGGAATTTATTATACGAAACACCTGCAGATGATGTTAAACCCGTTTGTTCAAAAATATCACGACGAATAAAGCTTGCAATTTTTGATGCCGGTAAGTCAGATCTGACTAAATGTGTAATATCTAAATATGCTTCGTCGAGTGACATTGGCTCAACGATATCTGTGTAACTTTTAAATATAGACATAATAATAGCAGAAGCTTCTCTATAGGCATCAAATCTTGCACTGACATAATAACCATTGGGGCATAATTTATGGGCTTGAGACATTGGCATTGCAGAATGAACACCATATTTTCTCGCTTCATATGATGCAGTAGAAACCACGCCGCGTGTACTCGCCTTCCCACCAACGATCACTGGTTTCCCTTTTAATTTAGGATTGTCTCGCATTTCTACTTGCGCAAAAAAGTAATCCATATCTATATGTATAATTCTTCTTTCAGCCATTGTCTCACCTCTTTAAAAAATAAGCCTCAACGTAATTATAATGTGAAATCCTTCAAAACTCATGAAATGTGCACATATATAATCATATTGAGACTTATGATTTATTCAAACTCATTATTAACTTGTATAGGACGCTGATAATACATGATTAATCCTTCATCGGATAGATGAATGTACTCAAATTTATTCGTAAACGTAATACCTACTAGATATAAATCTATTAGACAATACCCGAAATGAATACTTAACATGATGATAATTGAAGAGTACGTATAATAACTAAATATCAACATTAATAGACCAGTAATGATGACCATTGGAGCTAACATAATTGTGCAAAATTGCCACTTGTTAAAACATTTTTTGAAATATGTACTAATAGAAATCCTTTTTTATATTTTAATTTAGGCTGTTCACCCTTTGAAAAAATAAAAAACGAAAGTCTGTGAATCAATTCATGTAATCCTAAAATAACAACAAAACCTAAAAATCCGTAGAGTAAATTAGCTAAAAAAGTTTGCTCATGAATAGTTGTAAACATAAACGCCCACTTGTATGTAAACAATATCATAAATAAAACCACGACCAATTGGGTTGTAATAAACTTAGGTAAATTGATTCGACTAGGCGAAAAATCAAATTTTTGCACAAAAATGACCTCCAATCTTTCTTAATTTCAACCATAGTATACACAGTCTATATCGAGAAAAAAACCTTTTCTATAAGATTTAATGCGCTGTAATCATTTCTTAATATTCGTATTATGAAATATCACGTATCATTTTCTTTCAAACAATGCTACTGTTTCTACATGTGTTGTTTGTGGGAACATGTCGACCGGTGTAATTTCTTTCAACTCATATTGTGTGTCTAAAATTTGTGCATCCCTTTGTTGCGTTGAAGGGTTACATGAAATATACACAATACGCTTAGGATTAAGTTTCAGTAAAGTTTGTAAGAATGTTTCATCACAGCCTTTACGCGGCGGGTCTACCATTACAACATCCGGTCTGATACCTTGTTGTTTCCATTTTATAATGACTTCTTCAGCTTTACCACAGACAAAAGTTGTATTTTCAAATCCATTTAAAGTCGCATTTTGCTGTGCATCCTTAATCGCAGATGGCACAACTTCAACACCGTACACATGTTTAGCTACTGGTGCCATGTATAAACCTATCGTACCAATACCACAGTATGTATCGAGCACTGTTTCTTCTCCTGTTAACTGCGCATACGCTATTGCTTTTTGATATAATTTCTCAGTTTGAGATGAATTAATTTGGTAAAATGATTGATCACTAATCTTAAATGTTGTATCGCTAAGTTGATCTACAATTCTGTCTTTCCCATATAGTGTTATAGATTGTTGACCCATAATAACATTAGAATGGCTGTTATTAATGTTTTGCTTAATACTCGTAATGTTAGGAAATGTTTGTTTTAATTTTTCCACTAGAATTGAAGCGTCTTTAAAATGTTTTCCATTGGTTACAAAGATAACCATCATATCATCAGTATAATAGCCTGTGCGAATAACTAGATGTCTTAACAATCCACTTTTAGTACGTTCATTATAGATACTAATACGATATTCTTTAATCCATTGTTTAACGTGATTCATAATATCTTGCTGAATATCATCTTGGATTAAACAACTATCCATATCAATAATATCGTGACTTCGTTGTCGATAATATCCCATGATTGCTTGTCCATTTTTATCGGTACCAATAGGTAGTTGTGATTTGTTTCTATAATGCCATGGATTATCCATTCCAACAGTTTTATGAATGGTTGTATCGGTAAATTGTGCTTTTCTATGGAAGAGATTAATCACTTGTGATTGTTTCATTGCCAATTGCGCTTCATAAGTCATATGTTGTAATTGACAACCACCGCACTTCCAATAATATTTGCATGGTGGTTCAACGCGATGCTCACTCGATTTCATAACTTGAAGTAGTTTGCCTATCGCGAAATTTTTCTTTACTTTGATAATTTTATATTCTATTTTTTCTCCAATTAACGCATTTGGCACAAAAATTGGGTAACGATCGATTTTGATAACACCATGCCCTTCGTGCGTTAAATCAACAACATTACCATGGTTAATTGCATTTTTACTTATTGTTTCCATTATTTCACCCCACATAAAAAGAGGTTGGAGTAGTTTAACCTAGGTTTGTTTTTCATACCCAAGATATTAAAACTATTGCTCAACCTCTTCAACTGTATAAATTACTCTGATATTTCATTATTTCTTATAATCTCTTCATTTGATGGTTTTTCTTCAATGATACCATCTTCAACTTGCTGATCTTCAGTTAACTCCTCGTTGTATATATCCTTTGGTGTACATACTTCGATATGACGCTTTAAATTCAAAAAATTAGCTGGTAATTTACCGCCATATTCTCCATCTACATTCAATTGCATTTCTGTAAATGATGAAATATTAATAGATGTTGCCTTTTCATAGATGACTTTTGGATGTTTGATGTGTTCTCCGCGAGACGCTAATGTCATGATATGTCCTAATTCAGCCAAGTTAGCCTTTTCAACAATAATCAATGTAAAATGACCATCGTCTAATTTCGCGTCCGGAACTAATTTCTCAAAGCCTGCCATAGAGTTCGTAAGTCCTAATAAGAACAATAATGCTTCACCTTGAAAGACTTGATTATCATATTCTATTCTTAAATCTACCGCTTTCATTTGAGGTAACATTTCAAAACCTTTAATGTAATACGCGAAAGGACCCACGATAGACTTTAAGCGACTTGGCGTTTCATAGGATACTTGCGTTAATTGTCCGCCGGCTGCTAAATTGATAAAGTAGCGGTTATTCATCTTACCAATATCAACTTTCGTTGTATGATTATCAATGATGACATCAACCGCCCCCATAATATCGCTTGGTAGATGTAAGGCTCTACCGAAATCATTCACCGTCCCCATAGGAATAATGCCTAATTTGGGGCGATTAGGTTGCTCCGCGATACCATTTACCACTTCATTAAGCGTGCCATCTCCACCAGCAGCTATGATAATATCATAATCTCTTTTAAGTGCACGTTCCGCTTCAAGTGTTGCGTCTCCTTCACGCTCTGTTGCATAAGCACTTGTTTCGTAACCGGCACGTTCTAATTTTATTAAAACATCTGGTAAAGTTCTTTTGAAGAGTTCCTTTCCAGAAGTTGGATTATAAATGATTCTTGCACGTTTTCTCATAAATTATCCCTCATCTTTTTATACATATTCTTATATTAAATGATTTATAAGAGAGTTGGAAGTATTTAAATCAACAAACTTTGAAATACATCCTATATATTATCAGTCATATGGTGATTGTAAATCTTATATTACACCGGGTACTAGCGCTTAAAATGTACCAAAATTAAAAGGGAGCGGGACAGAATTCTTTTGAATTCGTCGTCCCACCCCCGCAAGGATGACTAGAACTGAGAAAAGCTTGATTTAAGCGCCTTCTCAGCTCAGTCAGCTACTGCGAATTTGCTAAATAGCATTATTATATTATTTTTTCCCAGACTGTTAATTAATCATTGAATGACATACAAATGCATAATCTAATTAGCGTTTATCTAATTCTTGTTTTAAAATTTGGTTTACTTTTTGAGGGTTAGCTTGGCCTTTAGATGCTTTCATAATTTGACCAACTAAGAAGCCCATCGCTTTGCCTTTACCATTCTTATAATCTTCAACTGATTGTGGATTATTGTCTAACGCCTCTGTAACAAATTGAGTTAAAGTAGCCTCATCAGAGATCTGTACTAAACCTTTGTCTTCCATAATTTGTTTAGCATCTCCACCATTTTCAGCTAACTCTGGGAAAACTTTTTTAGCGATTTTACTACTCATTGTACCGTCTTCAATAAGTTTAATCATACCAGCAAGGTTTTCTGGCGTTAATTGAGTATCTTGTAACTCAACTTGATTTTTATTTAAATATTCATTAACGCCACCCATTAACCAGTTAGATGTTAATTTAACATCGGCACCTTGGTCTATAGCACCTTCAAAGAAATCTGACATTTCTTTAGTAAGTGTTAAGACGTGGGCATCGTATTCTGGTAATCCTAAATCATTAACGTATTTCGCTTTACGTTCGTCTGGTAATTCAGGAATTGTTTCACGTACGCGTGCTTTCCATTCATCATCAACGTATAAAGGTACGATATCAGGTTCTGGGAAGTAACGATAGTCATCTGAACCTTCTTTAACACGCATTAAGATTGTTTTGCCAGTTGATTCATCGAAACGTCGTGTCTCTTGTCCAATAGTACCACCGTTCAATAATTCTTCCTCTTGGCGTTTTTCTTCATATTCTAAACCTTTTCTTACATAGTTAAATGAGTTAAGGTTTTTCAATTCAGTTTTAGTACCGAATTCTTTTTGTCCATAAGGACGTAATGAAATGTTGGCATCACAACGTAATGAGCCTTCTTCCATTTTACAGTCAGATACGCCAGTGTATTGGATGATTGAACGTAATTTTTCTAGGTAAGCATATGCTTCTTTTGGAGATCTGATATCCGGTTCAGAAACAATTTCGATTAATGGTGTACCTTGACGGTTTAAGTCAACTAATGAATAACCATCTTTATGTGTTGATTTACCAGCATCTTCTTCCATGTGAAGACGTGTGATTCCAATACGTTTTGTTTCACCATCTACCTCGATATCAATATATCCATTTTCGCCGATAGGTTGATCAAATTGAGAAATTTGATATGCCTTTGGATTGTCTGGATAGAAATAGTTTTTACGGTCAAATTTAGAATTTGTCGCAATGTCCATATTTAAAGCCATTGATGCACGCATAGCCCAGTCTACAGCACGTCTATTAACGACTGGTAATACACCAGGATATGCTAAGTCAATAACATTTGTATTTGAGTTAGGTTCAGCTCCAAAATGTGCTGGTGATGGAGAGAACATTTTTGAGTCTGTTTTTAGCTCAACGTGAACTTCAAGTCCGATAACTGTTTCAAAATGCATTATTTCCACTCCTTATAATTTTTCATATGCGTCATGTAAGTTGAATTGTGTTTCATATTGATATGCCACACGATATAACGTCTTTTCATCAAAAGGTTTACCGATAAATTGTAAGCCGATTGGTCTACCGTTTGATTGCCCACAAGGAACAGAAATACCTGGTAAACCAGCTAAGTTAACAGGTGTAGTTAATAAGTCATTAGCATACATAGTTAAAGGATCATCAATTTCATCACCTAAGTTAAATGCAGTCGTTGGTGCTGTTGGTCCTACAACTACGTCATAGTTTTCAAATACTTTATCAAAGTCATTTTTAATCAATGTTCTAACTTTTTGTGATTTTTTATAGTATGCATCATAATATCCAGAACTTAACGCAAAAGTACCTAAGAAGATACGGCGTTTAACTTCAGCTCCAAAACCTTCAGATCTAGACATTTTATATAATTCTTCTAATGTTTGAGCTTCTTTAGAATGGTAACCATAACGAATACCATCAAAGCGAGCTAAGTTTGCTGATGCTTCAGATGACGCAATAACATAATATGATGGAATACCATATTTAGTATTTGGAAGTGAAACTTCTTCAACTTCTGCACCTAAAGATTTAAGTGTCTCAACTGCATTCTTAACAGCTTCTTTAACATCTTCATTGATACCTTCACCTAAATACTCTTTTGGTAACGCTACTCTTAAACCTTTAATATCTTTACCAATATCTGATGTGAAGTCAACGTCTTCAACTGGTGCACTTGTAGAGTCATTTCTATCAACGCCAGAAATCGTTTCTAACACGATAGCGTTATCTTTAACATTACGTGTAATTGGTCCTATTTGATCTAGTGATGATGCAAATGCAACTAATCCGAAACGTGAAACACGTCCATAGGTTGGTTTCATTCCTACAACACCACAATATGCTGCTGGTTGACGAATTGAGCCACCAGTATCTGACCCTAAACTAAACGGTACTAATCCCGCTGCAACTGCTGCTGCTGAACCACCAGATGAACCACCTGGTACAGCTTTATGATCGAATGGATTAACTGTTTGTTTAAAGTATGATGTTTCTGTAGAACCACCCATAGCAAACTCATCCATGTTAAGTTTACCGATTAAAATGGCATTTTCATCATGTAATTTATTCATTACAGTTGATTCATAAATAGGAACAAATCCTTCTAACATTTTACTTGCACATGTTGTTTCCACGTCTTTAGTAATAATGTTGTCTTTGATTCCCATTGGAATACCAAACAATTTACCTTCCATTTGGCCTTTTGATTGTAATTCATCTAATTCTTTAGCTTTTTTAATTGCATTATCTTTATCTAATGCTAAAAATGATTTAATTGTAGGATCCGTTTCTTCAATTGCATCATAGATGTCTTTGACAACTTCTGAAGGCTTAATCTCATTGTTTTTAATCATTTCTGATAATTTTTCAACTGATTCATAACGAATACTCATCTTAAGCTTCCTCCTCATTCATGATAGCTGGTACTTTGAATTGACCATTTTCTGTCTCTTTAGCATTTTTTAATGCAAGTTCTTGAGGAATGCCCTCGATTGCTTCATCATCACGTAACACATTTTGTAAATCTAATACGTGATACGTTGGTTCAATACCTTCTGTATCTGCTGTATCATTTTGCTTAGCAAAATCTAAGATACTTTCAAGTGTATTAGCCATTTCTTCAGTTTCTTCTTCAGAAATTTGAAGTCTTGCTAAATGTGCTATATGTTCAACCTCTTCGCGTGTAACTTTAGTCATTTATTAAAAGCCTCCTTATTACTCATTCATCATAAAATTGTATCAAATTTTCACTTAAAAATCTAAATATTTATTGAATCAACACTACGGTAAAGCATTGTGAATGGTTCATTGATAGAAAAACAAGATCTTTTTGCACCACAATTGATGTAACTCAATTATAATTTTTGAGATATATGTGGTTTATATTTTGCATTTAAGGACATTAAACATTTAAATATTCACATCACACACAATAAGATTGTTAAATTTCACTTTTTAAAAACCCTTTATTATTAAGTGTTTAAAGTGTTTTTATTTTTAAAAATAAAAATTAACACTTCTCTAAACCATTCATCACATTGTATAATATTACATGTAACTAAATTAATTAAAAAGGTTGCATACATATGTATTTAAAATTTATCAAAGTTTATTGAACATCTATGCATCTACTTCATTAAAATCAAAGGGGGTATTTCTATATGCTTATTTTAGGAGCAAGCTTGCCTAGTCAAGTGAATACCAATTGGCAAACATACATAATGATTGCGGTTTATTTTATTATTTTGCTTATTATTGGTTATTACGGCTACAAGCAAGCTACGGGTAACTTAAGTGAATATATGCTTGGTGGTCGAAATATCGGACCATATATTACAGCATTATCTGCCGGTGCATCAGACATGAGCGGTTGGATGATTATGGGGCTTCCAGGTTCAGTCTATAGCACAGGCTTATCAGCAATTTGGATAACAATCGGACTTACATTAGGTGCCTATGTCAACTACCTTATTGTGGCACCAAGATTGAGAGTGTATACAGAAGTGGCAGGCGATGCAATCACCCTTCCTGATTTCTTCAAAAATCGACTTAATGATAAAGAAAATATTATTAAAATTATTTCTGGTTTAATCATTGTAGTATTCTTCACATTATATACTCACTCTGGCTTTGTATCGGGTGGTAAGCTGTTTGAAAGTGCATTTGGATTAAACTATCACTTTGGATTACTACTCGTTGCTGTCATCGTGATTGCCTATACTTTCTTCGGAGGTTACTTGGCTGTATCGATTACCGATTTCTTCCAAGGCGTCATTATGTTAATCGCGATGGTTATGGTTCCTATCGTTGCTATGTTGCAACTTAATGGTTGGGATACTTTTTCTCGAGTAGCTGAAATGAAACCAACGAATATGGACTTATTTAGAGGTACGACTACACTTGGTATTATTTCTCTATTTGCTTGGGGTCTAGGTTATTTTGGTCAACCTCACATCATTGTAAGATTTATGTCTATAAAGTCACATAAAATGTTACCTAAAGCACGTCGATTAGGTATTAGTTGGATGACTGTTGGCCTACTAGGTGCTGTAGGCGTTGGTTTAACTGGTATTGCGTTTATACCAGACAATCACGTTAAGATGGATGATCCTGAAACGTTATTCATCATTATGAGTCAAATTTTATTTCACCCGTTAGTAGGTGGTTTCTTATTGGCTGCCATTCTTGCAGCAATTATGAGCACGATTTCATCACAATTATTGGTTACTTCAAGTTCCTTAACAGAAGACTTCTATAAATTAATTCGTGGTGAAGAACGCGCAAAATCACATCAAAAAGAATTCGTATTGGTTGGTAGACTTTCTGTATTAGCGGTTGCCATTGTTGCTATCGCAATTGCATGGTCTCCTAATGACACAATTCTGAATTTGGTTGGTAATGCTTGGGCAGGCTTTGGCGCATCTTTCAGTCCATTAGTATTATTCTCACTTTACTGGAAGAAGTTAACTCGAGCTGGTGCGATTAGTGGTATGGTAGCTGGTGCGCTCGTGGTCATTATTTGGATTGTATGGATTAAACCTCTAGCTGGTATCAATGAAATTTTTGGCATGTATGAGATCATTCCAGGTTTCTTAGTTAGTGTTATTGTTACCTATGTTGTTAGTTTGTTAACGCAACATCCTGGTGACTTTGTTGAACGAGACATTGAGAAAGTTAAATCAATTGTTCGTGAAAAATAGCATGATTATATTAAAAACTACGGATAGCCTATCATTTAGGCATTATCCGTAGTTTTTTAATTAATTGTTATAAATATGAACTTGAGGTTCTTTGTCCTCTTTAGATTTACTAATTAGAGCTCTTGGCGTATTGCCATCTTTAATGCGAATTTCATAACTATCGATATTATCAAAATATTTCTGCGCTTGTTCTGTAACATACTGCGTAATACCAATCGTCTCAGCTTGACCATAGTAATCAATCGGTAAGTCTATTGTTAATTGGGTTGGTTTCTTACCTTCAAATTTCACTTTACCTACTGCTTGCGTAAAATTAGTAAAGTAAGATTGTAGATTATTATTGAATTGCTTGAAATTATTATTTAAATTCTCATTATACTTTTCAGCTGTTGATGAAGGTAAGAGTGCTGAAACTTGATCAATTTTATTCCATTTATTAATTTTAGTTTGGTCATCATCCACTGTAGTATTGGCGATGAATTCACCTGGAGTAATTGAATTTTGATCTGATTGTTTATAAATCGCAAAATGAATAGGAATATCTTTAAGGTCATCATTGGCTCTTAATCTCGTTAAGATTTCGGATGCCATTTGTTTACCTTGTTTTTCAATTTCCTTATCATCAAGTTCCTTACTATAAGTTTCTCCATCTTTTTCTTTTTGATAGTAATAAACACTATTCATGGCTAAACCAATTGTCATACCTTTTATATTTTTGCCTTTAGTATCACTACTATCATAGAAATCTTGTTCAAGTATGTTAGATAAATACGCAGGTGATTGTTCTGCGATTTTTTCTGGATCATCCTCACCTTTATGTGATGGATTCAAACCTAAATTTTCACTCGCATTGTTTGATTCCTTCTCTTTATCACTCATCTTATCTATTTCTTTTTTAGTGTATTTAGGATTTAAGTAACTATTAATTGTATCTTTATCTAAATATTGACCGTCTTGATATAGATAGTCGTCAGTCGGAAAGACATCTTTACTTAATTTCAATAAACCACTTTCAAAATCATCACCATTGTAGCTATTTGCCATATTATCTTGTAATACGCCACGCGCCTTGCTTTCTTTAAATGGCAGAATCGTACGGTAATTATCACCTTGTACATTTTTATCTGTTGCTATTGTCTTAACATTATTTGAGTCTGATTTTGTTTCTTGCTTATTTACAGATTGATTATTTTTATTATCATTGTCATTGCCACATGCCGCTAACAGCACAAGCGACGTTAAAATTAAAAATAGGGTCCGCTTCATTGCCGTTCTCCTCTAACTTGATATTTCATTTTGTTTTGCCACAAATTGTTCTTCTGTCCAAATTTCAGTACCAAACTTTTCAGCTTTAGTTAATTTAGAACCAGCATCTTCACCCGCAATTACTAAATCCGTATTTTTTGTTACACTACTTGTAACTTTCGCACCTTGTAATTCTAACCAAGCGGATGCTTCTTTGCGTGTTAACTGCTGTAATTTCCCTGTTAAAACGATGGTTTTATCTTTAAAATCAGGGTGACCTTCTATGTCCGACGTCTTAATTCCATTATAAACCATATTGACATCTTTGTTTTTTAATTTTTCAATCAGTGCTTTTATATCTTCATTTTCTAAATAAGTCACTACTGATTGTGCCAATTTATCACCAATGTCATGTATACTAATAAGTTCCTCTTCGGTCACTTCAAGCAAACGATCCATTGTTTCATATTTCTCAGCTAAAACTTGACTCGCTTTTACACCTAGATGGCGAATACCTAAACCAAATAGCAAATGCTCTAATGAATTGGCTTTAGCATCATCAATAGCTTTAAGTAAATTGTCTACTTTTTTAGAACCCATGCGCTCTAGTGGTAATAAATCATCTTCAGTTAAGTAGAAAATGTCAGCCACATCTTTAATCACTTCATGATGATAGAGTTGTTGGATTATTTTTGTGCCTAAACCATCTATATTCATAGCCTGACGTGATACAAAGTGAATTAACCCTTCAACTAGTTGTGCTTGGCACTTTGGATTAATACAACGTAATGCAACTTCACCCTCGATTCTTACCAATTCATGACCACAACTTGGACAATGCGTAGGCATAGAATAAGGTGACGTACCTTCAGGACGACGCTCCGTGATACTTCTTACAACTTCTGGAATGATGTCACCAGCTTTTTTAACTACGACGCTATCTCCAATTCTAATATCACGTTCACGTATTAAATCTTCATTATGTAGTGATGCTCTAGAAACTGTTGTTCCAGCAACACGTACTGGATTGAGAATTGCCGTTGGTGTCACAACGCCTGTTCTACCAATACTTAACTCAATATCTTGTAATGTTGTAACTACTTCTTCAGCTGGGAACTTATATGCAATAGCCCATCTTGGAGATTTCTGAGTGTATCCCATTTCATCTTGTTGCTCTATGTCGTTTACTTTTATTACAATACCATCAATATCATAAGGTAGTTGTTCACGTTGATTTGTCCATTTCTCAATGTATGCTAATACACCTTCAATATCATCAACACGTGCACGTTCATGATTTGTCTTAAATCCTAAGCGATCTAACTCATCTAACGCACCACTTTGAGTGGTTGCTTTAAAATCTGTAAAATCATTAACACTGTATAAAAATACGCTCAATTTACGTTTAGCAGCTAGTTTTGGATCGAGTTGTCTTAATGAACCTGCTGCAGCATTACGTGGATTCGCAAATGGTTGTTCATCATTTTTTTCTTTTTCTTCATTGAGTCTTATGAAAGAACTACGTGGCATATAAGCTTCACCACGCACTTCAAAACTAAGCGGCTCATTAATTTTCAATGGAATCGCATGTATGGTACGTAAATTTTCAGTGATATCTTCCCCTGTCGTTCCATCGCCTCGTGTCAAACCTTGAACGAAACGACCATCTACATATTTGAGTGATACAGCTAGACCATCAATTTTCAATTCACACATATATTCAACTTTACCAACTTGTTCACGAATACGTTGATCAAATCGACGCAGCTCTTGCTCGTTGAAAGCATTACCTAAACTTAACATTGGTGTATCATGGTTCACTTTCTCGAACGATGATTGCACCTCTCCACCTACACGAACGGTAGGTGAATCAGGTGATTTTAATTCAGGGTGTGCTTCTTCAATATCGATTAATTCACGTAATAATTTATCGTATTCACTATCAGGTACAGAAGGATTATCTTGTACATAGTATTCATAGCCATATTGATTCAATAAATCATGTAACGCTTTCACACGATTTTGGATATTGTCCATACATTAATCCTCCTTTTTCTCGATTGGCGCAAATTGTGCTAAGAGACGTTTAGGCCCCTCTGATTTAAATATAATGTCCAATTCAACAGAACCATTTTTCTCATTGACATTGCTTACCATGCCTTCGCCCCATGCTTTATGAGTCACTTTATCTCCAACATTCCAGTCAGAAGCTGAAACTTGTTTTTTTGATGATGTAGTACGTTTGCTAAATCCACGTTTAGGTTGTTTTGATGTTTTAGGCGTAATCGTTTGACGTTGTTGCTTAGCTGGCGTTTCTAATAAATCTTCAGGAATTTCACGTAAGAATCTTGAAGGCATATTAGATTGTGAACGACCGTACAACATACGGGATGTCGCATGCGTGATATATAATACTTCTTCAGCTCTAGTTATGGCCACATAACAAATACGACGTTCTTCCTCCATTTCATGGTCGTCATCACTCTTAATTGCACGAATATGAGGAAATAGTGATTCTTCCATTCCCATTAAGAATACGACTGGGAATTCTAATCCTTTCGCAGAGTGCATTGTCATAAGTGTTACGCCATTTTCAATTTGCGCTTCATCAATATCCGCCACTAATGATAAATCTGTTAAAAAGTTAATAAGTGATTGTTCTTCTAAAGGGGTATTCTCTTCATAATCTTTTGGTACGGACATAAACTCATCGATATTCTCTAATCTACTACGTGACTCTATCGTTTGTTCACGTTCAAGCATGTCTCTATATCCTGATTTATCTAAGATTTCAACAACAATTTCACTTACTTCTAGAAATTCCTGTTCTTTGATTAAGTTTTGAATCAGTTCATAAAACTTAATACATTCTTGCGTTACTTTTTTCGAAAGACCAATAAAGTCTACTTCTGCCAAAGCATCAAACATACTAATATTATTATCCATCGCATAGCGTTGAATTTTCTCAACAGATGAAGGGCCAATGCCGCGTTTAGGCACATTAATGACACGTTGTAAACTGATATCGTCATTACTATTGGCAACTATCCTTAAATAACTTAGCAAGTCTTTGATTTCTTTACGGTCATAGAACTTTTGACCACCAACCATCGTATAAGGAAGATTAGATTTCATAAATGTTTCCTCTAAGACACGTGATTGAGCATTTGTTCGATAAAGTATTGCCATATCACTATAATCTTTTCCAGCTTTACGGTGCTTCATAATTTCTCTAACTACATATTCAGCTTCATCACGTTCTGTCATTGCTTCATAGTATTTGATTTTTTCGCCACCTGTATTTGCTGTCCATAACCCTTTTGGTTTTCTCTCTGAATTATGTTTGATGACCTCATTGGCTGCAGTTAAAATCGTCTTAGTCGAACGATAATTTTGTTCTAAAAATATTGTTTTAGCATTAGGATAATCTTCTTCAAATGATAAGATATTTTGAATATCTGCACCTCTCCAGCCATAAATAGACTGATCTGAGTCACCAACTACGCAAAGATTTTTGAATTTACTAGCTAATAACTTCACTAAAGTATATTGCGCTTTGTTCGTATCTTGGTATTCGTCTACATGAATGTATTGGAATTTGTTCTGATAGTATTCAAGTGCATCTGGAATACGTTCAAATAGCTGAATTGTCTTCATAATCAAATCATCAAAATCAAGTGCTTCATTACGCGTCAATTGACGTTGATATCCACTATAAACCGTAGCAACCATTTGTGAATGGAAGTCATTCGCCTCATTAATTGCATCTTCAGGTGTTTTGAGTTCATTCTTCAAATTACTAATTGCACCAATAAACATTCTTGGTTCAAAACGTTTACTGTCGATATTTTCATTTTTAAGGACATCTTTAATGACAGATTTTTGATCGGTTGGATCAATAATTGTAAAATTACGTTCAATGCCTATTCTATCTGCATCACGTCGCAATATTCTTACGCACATAGAGTGGAAGGTAGACATCCAAATCACTTGTGCCTCTTCACCTACTAATTGTTCAACACGTTCTTTCATTTCTTTAGCGGCTTTATTAGTAAAAGTGATCGCTAATATATTGTAAGGAGAAACGTCTTTTTCATCTAATAAATAGGCGATACGATGAGTTAACACTCTCGTTTTACCTGAACCAGCGCCGGCCATAATTAACAATGGACCTTCTGTCGTTCTTACCGCTTCACTTTGCTCTTTATTCATATGATCAACTAATGAATTCATTTATTAGACTCCTTTTTTATTTTTACTGTTTTTATCGCTTTTTTAATGTCTTCATAAATAATATTACCTACTACAATAGTGTCTGCATGTTGTGACATTTCTCTAGCTTGTTCAATAGACGTAATACCACCGCCATACACCAGTTGCGTATTCGTTAATAAACGTGATGCAGCTTCAACCGTCGCAACATCACCATATTCTCCACTATATTCAATGTACATCATTGGCAATTTATACATCTCATTAACCATTTGTGCATATGCCTCTACATCTTCAATATCTAAATTCGTATTAGCCTGTGTTAGTTGTGCTACTTTACTATTTAGATTAAGCACGAGATAACCTTCTAACACGACTTCATCAAAATTAACCATAAAACCAAATTGCTTCAAGGCTTGATGCATTATTCCGTTATGATATGTCGTATCCTGACTATTTAACACTGTAGGTACAAAATAAAAATCAAAGCCCGGAATAATACTTTCAATATTAGATATTTCAAGGACTAATGGTAATGGATATCTTCTTACTCTACTCATCAAATGAATGACATTATCTTCAGTAACATTATCTGTGCCACCAATCATGATAGCATCTGTATTTGACATACATAGTGTATCTAAATCGTTATCACTAATTTCTTTTGCAGGATCTAATTTGAACACATGTTGCCACGCTTTAATGTCATACATAATCCCTTAACTCCTTTTTTTAACATACACCAAATTATATCATTTTTAGGGTGCCAATTCTAAATAGAATCATTGGAATTTATACAGTTTATAAGGAAAACAAATTATACTTATTTGCAGATATACTTGTGAAAAAAATTAATTTTAAACCTATATTTATAAACAGTTATCCCTTCGCATTGAATGTACAGATAAAATGCTCCCTCCAAAACATTCAAATGAATGACCATTTCGAAGGGAGCAATTCACGTTATAACTTAGCGTTTAACGTTATGATATATTATTTTTTCGTTTCTATATTTAGTCGTTCCAAAATCATCGTATACGCATCATTACCCCATTGTAATGAACGTTTCACTCTGGAAATTGTTGCTGTTGAGGCGCCAGATTCCTTTTCGATAGTAGCATAGGTATAACCCTGTTTAATCATTTTAGCAACTTGTAGTCTTTGAGATAACGATTGAAGTTCATTAACAGTGCATAAATCATCAAAGAATTGATAACATTCTTCTCTATTTTCAAGTGTAAGAATTGCATCAAAAAGTTCATCTAACGCTTGTCCTCGTAATTTCTCTATTTGCATCTCAAACAACCCCTATAATCCGTTTTCAATATACTCTCATTTTAACGCATTAAATAGTTAAAGTGTAGTATTTTAAATGAAAACAGTCACTTATTATTCTAATCCTGCACGTTTGAAAATAGTATCAACTTGATTTAAATGGTGTTCAGGGTTGAAACATTCATCTAATTCATCTTTAGAAAGTACATTTGTAATCGTTTCATCTTTCTCTAACAATTGACGGAAAGGTGTTTTCGTTTCCCAAGATTCCATCGCTTTAGGTTGTACTTTATCATAAGCTTCTTCACGAACCATGCCTTTATTGATTAATGCTAATAATACACGTTGTGAGAAGATTAATCCGAATGTTTTATCGATGTTATTTCTCATATTATCTTCAAACACAGTCAATCTATCTATAATGTTTGTAAAACGATTTAATGCATAATTCAACGCAATTGTAACATCTGGTAACATGATACGTTCAGCTGAAGAGTGAGAGATATCACGTTCATGCCATAATGGCACATTCTCGTATGCAGTTGTAATATACCCTCTGATTAATCTAGAAATACCTGTGATATTTTCTGAACCAATAGGATTACGTTTATGAGGCATTGCTGATGAACCTTTTTGGCCCTTTGCAAATGCTTCTTCAACTTCTCGTGTCTCAGTTTTTTGTAAATTACGAATTTCGACAGCAAATTTTTCAAGTGATGTAGCTATTAAAGCTAACGTAGCGATATAGTAAGCATGACGATCACGTTGTAATGTTTGTGTTGAAACTGGTGCTGTATCAATACCTAAGTGTTCACATACATAGTGTTCTATTTCAGGTGGAATATTAGCAAACGTACCAACTGCGCCACTCATTTTACCCACTTCAATTTCTTTTCGAACTTCTTTGAATCGTTTTAAATTTCGTTTCATTTCAGTGTACCACAATGCCATTTTAACACCGAACGTCGTTGGTTCTGCGTGTACACCGTGAGTACGCCCCATCATCAATGTATATTTATATTTTTTTGCTTTTTGTTCTAAAACATCTATGAAACGCTCAATATCTTTTTCTATAATTTCGTTAGCTTGTTTAATTACATAGCTTAGTGCTGTATCAACGACATCTGTTGAAGTTAAACCATAGTGTACCCATTTACGTTCTTCACCTAAAGTTTCTGAAACTTGTCTTGTAAAAGCAACAACATCGTGACGTGTTTCTTGTTCAATTTCTTGTGCGCGTTGCACATCAACTTTAGCGTTCTGTCTTATCTTTTGTACATCTTCTTTAGGAATGTGGCCTAATTCACTCCAAGCTTCACAAGCTAAGATTTCAACCTCTAACCAAGCTTCGTATCTGTTTTGATCAGTCCAAATATTTGCCATTTCTTCTCTTGAATAACGATCAATCATTTCTAATCTCCTATTCTATGTATAAAATTTATAATTCAAAACTGTACATTAAACGTAAATTATCTAAAATAGTTCGTCTTTAAGACTTCAATTTTAGTTTAACAGATTATATATCAAATGTATAAATCTTTTTTTACAAACTTAGTATAATAGATTTCTTTTAAATAATACACTCATCTATTAACAATAGAACTATAAAAAGAGTGAAAAGAAGTTTGGTTCTACGCAAACATCG
>NZ_JAESLA010000029.1:0-13782 GCF_017892405.1 Staphylococcus sp. GDY8P85P
CTAAATGACTACCAATCAAATTTATTTCTTCTTTTATTAATTCATTATCATGATCTTCTTTAATTTCCGGTATGATTTTATTGGTTACCAATTCATGGTATAGGGCTTTAGAATCCTCATTCATCTTTGATTCATGGTTTTGAATACTCTTTTTCCATACAAATATATATCAATTGGAATTTGCTTCAATTTTTGTACCATCAATAAAAATAGCTTTATCATCTATAAGATTTTGTTTTACACACTGACTGTAAAATTGTTTCAACAATATCATTTACATGTCGTGAAATATCATTTGTGGGGATAAGAACTGAAGTTTCCATTAGTAGAGTAAGTTGAGTCATGTAATAATTTTTATACATAAGGCACCTCGTTAATGTAGTTTAGTGATGTTTATTAAATTATACGAAAGTGCTTTATTTTTTTAAAAGTATTACAATGTAAAATTACATATAAATACAAAGTATTTTAGCGAGACTCTTGCGTTGATTATTAATGAACATAAGTGCTAGCGCACTTATGTAAGAAATTCTAAAGATGAACTACGAATGACGTTGTGTGACGCCTGAGGGAGTAGGATGAGTGTCGAGACCGCGGCTCGACCCATCCCCCTAGGCAAGCATCACAACAGAATGAGTAAATGTTCATCTAAGAATTTCTTTAGAGGACTACAGGCTGAAGCTGTCCCATAAGAAGGGCCCCAACACAGAGAAACTGAGTTAATCAGTTTCTACAAGCAAAGCACGTTGGGCAAGCGAGCCAACAATACGGAGTATTGTAAATAAAGAAGCCAGTAAATGAATTTGTTAAAACTCATTTACTGGCTATTTCTCTAGGAATTATGTCCCAGACTCTTATTTGAGTTAGAAGCTGACCAAAAAGACAAACTTATCTCAAGTTCAGTCAACTACGCCGTAATATAACGACCCAATGTTTAAATTATTTTTCGTTGCTACGTCTTATTTATTAAACGTTTCGTCTAAAAATGATTCTACTTGCTCAGGTGATTTAGCATTTGCAGAATGTAAATGTGCGCGTTTATTACCATTTTCAAATACTAATAAACTAGGAATACCCATTACATCATTTTCTGCAGCTACATCTTCAAGTTCATCACGATTTACAGTGTACCAATCGTAATCGTTATACTTTTCAACGATTGGATCAATCCACATATCCATTGCTTTACAATCAGGACACCAACCGGCTTCAAATTTAACGATAACGGGTTTATCACTTTCGATTGTTGATTTAAACGCATCAGTTGTAGTAATACTTTGCATAATAAACGCTCCTTTTAATTAATACTAAATGTATTATAACGAATAATTTACTTTAAATGAAAAATTAAGCTTAAAATATAGAGCGTTTACATAGATTATCTGATATATTTAAAATAAGACGAAATAGGAGGTTACATCTGAATGATTAAATTTTATCAATATTCAAATTGCACAACTTGTAAAAAAGCAGCAAAATTTTTAGATGCGCATGGCGTAAGTTATGAACCGATTGACATTGTACAACACACACCAACTAAAAAAGAGTTTGAAGATATTATCGATAAAACAGGTGTAGAAGTTAATAAACTATTTAATACGCATGGTGCAAAATATAGAGAATTAGGTTTAAAAGATAAATTAAAAGATTTATCTACTGATGAAAAATTAAATCTATTAGCTTCAGATGGCATGTTAGTTAAACGACCACTAGCTATTTCTGGAGAAAACATCACATTAGGATTTAAAGAAGATCAATACAAAGAAATTTGGTTATAGTTTAAAATTACAAATTTTATTTATATAAATTATTGTAACTTTTACTTTAATAGTTGAATGAAACCTTACTGTATGGCATCATTAAATTGTAATTAATTTTAGGAGGGGATTCTCGTGGCAGTACCGAGCGAATTAAAATATTCAAAAGAACATGAATGGGTAAAAGTTGAAGGCAACACAGTAACAATTGGTATCACTGAATACGCACAAGGCGAATTAGGTGACATCGTATTTGTTGAATTACCAGAAGTTGATGATGAAATCAACGAAGGGGATACTTTTGGTAGTGTAGAATCAGTTAAAACTGTTTCTGAATTATATGCGCCAGTATCTGGTAAAGTTGTAGAATCAAATGAAGAATTAGAAGATAGTCCTGAGTTTGTTAACGAATCACCATATGAGAAAGCATGGATGGTTAAAGTTGAACTTAGCGATGAAAGTCAATTAGATGAATTATTATCAGCTGATCAATACAAAGAAATGATTGGTGAATAATTAATTTAAACTCCTTGATTGCGATCATGGAGTTTTTATTTTGTCTTTTTATCTATAAAGTAATCATCTCAGTTTGGTATGGCGTCTTTGATTGCGTACATTGTTAAGTAATTGTAAATGATGTTTAAGGTATTCGCGTTCTGTGAAGAAGTAACTGATTGTTTATTATCGACTTAGAAGGTGGATTAACATGGCAATTTTAAATAAAGTTATAATTGTTGAAGGCAAATCTGATAAGAAGAGAGTACAACAAGTCATCGCTGAACCTATCAATATTATTTGTACGCATGGTACAATGAGTATTGATAAATTAGATGACATGATTGAAACATTATATGACAAGCAAGTCTTTGTGCTAGCAGATTCAGATGACGAAGGTGAAAAGATAAGAAAGTGGTTTAAACGTCATCTTAGTGAATGTGAACACATTTATGTTGATAAAACATATTGTGAAGTTGCTAGATGTCCCAAGAACTATCTTGCCCATGTATTGAGTAAACATGGCTTTACAGTACGTAAAGAAAAACGTCTAATTCCCAATTTAACGACTGAAAGGTTAGTAATCATGCATGAGTAAATCTATAGAAATTGAAGATATTAGTGAGAATTTTAATAAAGATAAACACCTCATTTTCGGATACACACCGATGTGTGGTACATGTAAAATGTCTGAGCGAATGCTCGATATTGCGAATGAAATACTACATTTACCCGTTAAAAAAATCGATTTGAATTACCATCCTAAATATAGTGAACGTAACAAAATTATGTCAGTACCTGTTCTAATTGTTATGAATAAGGACATAGAGGTAGATAGAATTTATGCATTTCAATCTGTACCTTATTTGTTAGAAAAATTAAAATAATTGTTGACGAAATTATAGTGCAATGGTAGGATATAAATTAATTAAATAGTGCGAAAACTCTTATCAAGAGAGGTGGAGGGATGTGCCCTATGAAGCCCGGCAACCGTCTAATATTAGAAATGGTGCCAATTCACATAAAGTTAATTACTTTAGAAGATGAGAGAAAGATGAATCAATGCTTTCTCAACTTAATCTAAAGTGAGAAAGCATTTTTTTAATTACATAATGAATTTTAAGGAGGCACTAAACGTGATTGAGTTAAATCAAGTTGTTAAACGCTATCACACAAAAGATAAGGATGTACTAGCAGTTGATCACGTTAACTTAAATATAGAAACGGGCTCTATTTTTGGAGTTATCGGATTCTCTGGTGCTGGTAAAAGTACGTTAATTAGAATGTTCAATAATCTAGAAGCGCCTACATCTGGCGATATTATTATAGATGGCGATAATATTAACAAACTTTCAAAAGCAGAATTAAGGAAAAAACGTCAAAAAGTAAGTATGGTATTCCAACACTTTAACTTATTATGGTCAAGAACGGTACTTCGCAATATTATGTTCCCGTTAGAAATTGCAGGATACTCTAAAGGTAAAGCAATTGAAAGAGCACGAGAATTAATTGATCTTGTTGGTTTGAAGGGACGAGAAAATGCTTATCCTTCTGAATTATCAGGTGGTCAGAAACAAAGAGTCGGCATCGCACGAGCTTTGGCAAACGCACCAGATGTTCTATTATGTGACGAAGCTACTAGTGCATTAGACCCACAAACAACAGATGAAATATTAGACTTACTGTTAAAGATTAAAGCGCGCGAAAATCTTACAATTGTGATCATCACACATGAAATGCACGTTATCAGACGTGTTTGTGATGAAGTAGCAGTTATGGAAAGCGGACGTGTGATAGAGCAAGGTAAAGTAACGCAAGTATTTGAAAATCCACAACACGAAGTGACTAAACGCTTCGTGAAAGATGATTTAGATGATGATTTTGAAGAATCTATCCAACATCTTGAACCGTTAGATTCAGATGCTTATATCGTTAGACTTAATTTCAATGGTGATAATACGACAGAACCCGTTGTTTCGTACATAAGTAAAACACATAACATTGATATCAATATTCTTGAGGCAAATATTAAAAACACACGTGGCGGTGCAGTAGGCTTCTTAGTGGTTCACATACCACATATTGCTGAAACAGAATTTGAGACATTTAAAGAAGATTTACATCAGCAACATGTAAATGTGGAGGTGATTAAGCATGGATAAATCATACGGTGATATTTTTAAAGAGATGATTACAATGCCTAACGTCCAGTGGCCAGAAGTATGGCAAGCCATTTATGAAACGCTTTATATGACTATTGTTTCGACGATTTTCGCATTTATTTTTGGTTTGATTTTAGGTGTACTTTTATTCCTATCAGCCAAGAGTAATTCGAAAGGTGCTAGAGTCTTTTATAGTATCGTTTCATTTATAGTTAACCTGTTCCGAGCAATTCCATTTATCATCTTAATCTTGTTATTAATTCCATTTACAAGTGTCTTACTCGGAACAATCAGTGGTCCAACGGGTGCTTTACCAGCATTAGTCATCGGCGCAGCGCCATTCTATGCAAGATTAGTTGAAATTGCTTTTAAAGAGATAGATAAAGGTGTTATAGAAGCGGCTTGGTCAATGGGAGCAAGTACTTGGACGGTTGTTCGTAAAGTACTATTACCAGAAGCAATGCCAGCACTCGTTTCAGGTATTACCGTAACAGCAATCGCATTAGTTGGATCTACTGCAATTGCAGGTGTTATTGGTGCAGGTGGTTTAGGTAACTTAGCTTACTTAACAGGATTTACGCGTAACCAAAATGATGTCATTTTAGTTTCAACTGTATTTATTTTAATTATCGTATTTATAATCCAATTTATTGGGGATTGGATTACAAATAAAATTGACAAACGCTAAAAGAAAAGAGGAATGATTCAATGAAAAAACTTTTAAGCTTAATTTTAGTACTAACATTAACTGTCGTTTTAGCAGCTTGTGGCAATGGTAGTGGGGACAAAGATAAGAAAATCGTTGTAGGTGCATCTCCAGCACCACACGCTGAAATTCTAGAAAAAGCGAAACCTTTACTTAAAGAGAAAGGCTATGATCTAGAAATTAAAACAATTAACGATTACACAACACCAAACAAATTGTTAGATAAAGGTGAACTAGACGCGAACTATTTCCAACACGTACCTTACTTAAAAACTGAAAGTAAAGAAAAAGGATACAAAATTGAAGATGCAGGTAAAGTTCACTTAGAACCAATGGCTGTTTACTCTAAAAAATATAAAAGTTTAAAAGACCTTCCTAAAGGTGCAACAGTATATGTTTCAAATAACCCAGCAGAGCAAGGTCGTTTCTTAAAATTCTTTGTTGATGAAGGATTAATTAAAATCAAAAAAGGTGTAAAAATCGAAGATGCTAAATTCGAAGATATCACTGAAAATAAAAAAGACATTAAATTTAACAGTAAACAATCAGCAGAATATCTTCCAAAAATCTATCAAAACGAAGATGTAGATGCTGCAATCATCAACTCTAACTATGCAATTGATCAAGGATTAAGTCCACAAAAAGATTCAATTGCTGTTGAAAAAGCAAACAACAACCCATACGCAAACTTAATTGCAGTTCAAAAAGGACATAAAGATGATGAAAAAATCAAAGCTTTAATGGAAGTATTACAATCTAAAGAGATTCAAGACTTCATTAAAGATAAATACAAAGGTGCAGTTGTACCAGCGAAGTAAGCATAGAGGCTAGGACATCAATAATATAATGATGCTATTTTGCAAATTCATAGTAGCTGACTGAACTGAAAAAAGCGCTTAAATTAAACTTTTTCAGTTCTAGTCAACCTTGAGGATGCGGAGCCCTAGCAAAGAGAATTTCATTAAGAAATGCTTCAAGTAAAGCAAGCTAGGAGTCGGGGCCCCAACACAAAAAATCACGAAAGTGATTTTACCAGCTAAGCAAGTTGGGGTTACGACGAATTTTAAAAGAATTCTGTCCACTCCTTTAATTTAGAAAGATTTTCTATCTTTATACAGTATGCCGACACCTTGTCCGCCAGATCCCATTGTATAGTCAAATTTTATAACTTCGATGTATGGATTTTCTTCTAAGAAACGATTTACCTTTTTAGTGAGGCCACTTTCAGTCATTGCGGTAAAATTAATGAATTTCATTATAACCACTCCTTAAATTGATTTATTTCATTATCATTATAATTGAACTCATATGTAGAATGAAAAAATTAAATTTTTACGAATATAATGTTTAAACATGTTATAGTGTGGTATTTATTACTATACAAGATATACAGACTATCAAGGAGGAATCTCAAATGGCTGAAGATAAATTTGAACAAGCAAAAGGTAATTTAAAAGAAACTGTTGGTAATGCTACTGACAATAAAGATTTAGAAAAAGAAGGTCAAAGCGACAAAGCTTCTGGTAAAGCTAAAGAAGTTGTTGAAAACGTTAAAGAAAAAGCAAACGATGTTATCGATAAAGTAAAAGGTAACAACGATAATAAATAATTTGTTTATAAGACGAAGCGTAAGTGCTAAGCACTTGCGCTTTTTTTTATATCCAAGCAACTTTTGTTGAGACGCTTGCCTAAGGGAAAGTTTATAGAATCTTTGTATTCAATACATCGCTTGTCTTTGTCATTAGTATAGGGAACTTTATGAATAGAGACACTATTATTTTGTAATAAAACTTTAAGAAAATAAAAAATTATTTGAAAATCTAGTTAAAAAGTATTACAACGCATTTTGTTTTAAATTATAATCAAATTATAAAATAGGGGTGGGTGATTTAAAGTGAAAACAGATTATATTTTAGGATTAGACATAGGTATAACTTCAGTTGGATATGGCATTATAAATTACAATGACAAATCAATTATTGATGCCGGAGTGAGGTTATTTCCTGAAGCTAATGTAGAAAATAATGAAGGACGTAGAAGTAAAAGAGGCGCTAGAAGGTTAAAAAGACGAAGAATCCATAGATTAGAGCGGGTTAAACAATTATTAAAAGATTATAAGTTACTCGATTCTATTGATGTCATCCCTCAATCAACAAACCCTTATGAAATAAGAGTGAGAGGGTTACGAGAAAAATTAACGAGAGATGAATTAGCAATCGCATTATTACATTTAGCTAAAAGACGCGGTATACATAATATAGATGTTATAGATCAAGAAGAGGATGCATCAAACGAACTTTCTACAAAAGAACAGTTATCAAAAATAATCATTTATTGAAAGATAAATTCGTATGTGAACTTTTACTTGAAAGATACAATGAAGGTAAAGTTAGAGGCGAGAAAAATAGATTTAAGACGGCAGATATTGTTAAAGAAATAAGACAAATTTTAGAAACACAAAAAGAAATGCATCATTAGGATAATAGTTTTATTGATAAGTATGTTGAATTAGTGGAGACAAGAAGAGAATATTATGAAGGTCCAGGTGAAGGTAGTCCTTACGGATGGGGTGCTGATTTAAAGAAATGGTATGAACATTTGATGGGCCGTTGTACATATTTTCCTGAAGAATTAAGAAGCGTTAAGTATGCATACTCTGCTGATTTATTTAATGCATTAAATGATTTAAATAACTTAGTAATTCAAAGAGATGGGCTAAATAAGTTAGAATATCATGAAAAATACCACATCATTGAAAATGTGTTTAAACAAAAGAAAAAACCTACTTTAAAACAAATTGCTAATGAAATAGGTGTAAAACCAGAAGATATAAAAGGTTATAGAATAACTAAATCCGGTAAAGAAAACTTTACTGAATTTAGACTGTATCACGATTTAAAAAAATCCCTAAAAGACCAAAGTATATTGGAAAATATTCAATTATTAGATCAAATTGCTGAAATTATAACTATCTACCAAGATAAAGAGAGCATTAAAAAAGAATTAGAGCAATTAGCTGAACCAATTAATGAAATAGATAAGGAAAGTATTTCTAACTTAGCTGGTTATAACGGTACACACCGACTTTCTTTAAAATGTATAAACTTAGTATTAGAGGAATTATGGCATACTTCTAGAAATCAAATGGAAATCTTTGCATATTTAAATATTAAACCTCGAAAAATTAACTTAAAGAAAGCAAATAAAATACCTAAAGATATGATTGATGAGTTTATACTATCTCCAGTAGTTAAAAGAACGTTTGGTCAAGCAATCAATGTTATCAATAAAGTAATAGAAAAATATGGTGCTCCTAAAGATATTATTATTGAGTTGGCTAGAGAGAATAATACTAAAGATAAACAAAAGTTTATTAATGAATTACAAAAGAAAAATGAAAAAACAAGACAGAGAATAAACGAGATTATCGGAAAAACAGGTAATCAAAATGCGAAGCGATTAGTTGAAAAGATTAGACTTCATGATGAACAAGAGGGCAAATGTCTGTATTCTCTTGAGAGTATACCATTGGAAGACTTATTAAATAATCCTAATCATTATGAAGTTGACCATATTATTCCTAGATCTGTATCATTTGATAATTCATATCAAAATAAAGTTCTCGTTAAGCAAACAGAAAATAGTAAAAAAGGTAACCGTACACCATACCAATACCTGAATTCAGGGGAAGTAAAACTGTCTTATAATCAGTTTAAACAACATGTGTTAAATCTTAGTAAATCAAAAGATAGAATTTCGAAGAAGAAAAAAGACTATTTACTAGAAGAACGAGATATAAATAAATTTGAGGTACAAAAAGAATTTATTAATCGAAACTTAGTTGATACGCGATACGCTACAAGAGAATTAACCAATTATTTAAAAGCGTATTTCAGCGCTAATGATATGGATGTTAAAGTTAAAACAATCAATGGTAGCTTTACTAATCATTTAAGAAAAGTATGGGAATTCAAAAAAGAACGTAACCATGGTTATAAGCATCATGCTGAAGATGCGCTAATTATCGCTAACGCTGATTTCTTATTTAAAGAAAATAAAAAGTTAAAAGCAGCAAATAAGGTTTTAGAACAACCAGAACGTAAAGAGATAGAAACTAAAATTGAAGTTGATAGTGATAAAGAATACCAAGATTTATTTGTCATTCCACAGCAAGTAAAAGAAATTAAAGAATTTAGAGATTTTAAATATTCGCATAGAGTGGATAAGAAACCAAATAGACAATTAATCAATGACACGCTTTATTCAACAAGAGTAAAAGATGATGACTTATATATCATCTCGCCGATTAAGAATATTTATAGTAAAGATAATACAGATTTAAAAAAACATTTTAATAAGAATCCTGAAAAATTCTTAATGTATCAAAATGATCCAAAAACGTTTGAAAAACTAGAAGTGATTATGAAGCAATACGCTAATGAGAAAAATCCATTGGCTAAATATCACGAAGAAACAGGAGACTATTTAACTAAATACAGTAAGAAAAATAATGGACCAATTGTTAAATCGATTAAGATGTTTGGTAAAAAGGTTGGAAATCATTTAGATGTTACAAATCAATACAGCAATTCGAGAAACAAACTTGTGAAATTATCATTTAAGTCGTATCGTTTTGATGTGTATCTGACTGATAAAGGTTATAAATTCGTTAGCATTACATATTTGGATGTACTTAAAAAAGATAATTATTATTATATTCCTGAAGCCAAATACGAGAAATTAAAATTAAATAAAGGTATCGATGCTAAAGCTAAATTTATTGGAAGTTTTTATTATAATGATTTGATTGAACTAGATGGTAAAGTATATACAATTATTGGGGTCAATAATGATAAGAAAAATGCTATAGAGCTCAATTTACCCGACATTAAATATACGGAATTCTGTGAAATGAATAATATTAAATCAACACCAAGAATTTTTAAAACAATTGGAAGAAAAGTTGAAAGTATTAGAAAATTATCTACTGACGTTCTAGGAAATAGATATTATCAATCTTGCGCCGAAAAGCCACAATTAATATTTAAAAAAGGAATCTAAGCTATGAGTTGGAGAATTGTGTATATAACAGAAGTTAATCACATGTCACTTAATTTAAATAGCTTGAAAATCAAAAAAGGCGATCTAGAAACTAAGATTCCTTTAGCTGATATTTTTGCGTTAGTTATTGAAGATTTAACTGTTACATTAACATCCAGATTATTAGTAGAACTCTCGGATTATAATATTTTAGTTATCTTTTGCAATCAAAAGCATTTGCCAGAATGCACTTTACAACCGATATCAGGTCATTTTAATCAATATGCGCAAATGAAAGCGCAATTAAAATGGGATGTAGCTCGTAAAAGTGAATTGTGGCAATCAATTGTAAAGCAAAAAATTCAAAATCAAATTGAATGTATGAAGTACATGCACATTGATACTGTGCGAATTCAAAAAATGACAGAGTTATAGCAGTCAGTATTGATATATGATCGGAATAATATTGAGGGTCAAGCTGCAAAATACTATTTTAATAGTTTCTTTAAAGATTTTACGAGAGATAATGATGCGCTTATAGAGAATGCGGTTTTAAATTATGGGTACACTATTTTGAATGCTGCAATAGCTAGAACGATAGTCGCAAAAGGTTTAATACCAGCAATTGGCATCCACCATATTGGAGGGAGAAATCATTTTAACTTAGCATCAGATTTAATTGAACCATTTAGGGCGCTAGTTGATTTGTTCTTATTGAAACATCCTCCTGAAGACTATTTAACAAAAACGTATAGATTAAAAATAATTAATCTATTACATGCTCGTGTTGAAATTGATGGAAAAATGCAAACGGTTATTCGAGCTATTGATATCATGGTGCAATCTATAATTGAGTATTTTAAAGACGGTGATATTAAATCATTAAAGTTTCCTAGTTTGAGTAAATATACATTTTATGAGTTATAGATTTATGAGAGTACTATTAATGTTTGATTTACCAGTTGAAACTAAAAAACAAAGAAGAATTTATAGTAAATTTAGAAAGCAACTCATTGAGGATGGATTTTTAATGATGCAATACTCAATTTATATCAAGAGTGTCATAAATAAAGATGCGGCAAACCAAACTATAAAAAAAGTAAATACTTTTCTACCTCAAGAAGGTCATGTCAGGGCACTCATGATAACTGAAAAGCAATATCAACATATGCAAATACTTTTAGGAGAAGAAAATCATAATATAGAACTATTAGGTGATAATAGAACTATTATTTTTTGATAAGAGAAAATATGGAACATATCATATGGCAAATAAAATCTGAAGCAGTACCTACAATGAATCTGAATATTGGCCAATACACTGCTATTTATAATGAATTTGAAACCATTGAAGAGGACATACTTGAACTTATTGATCAATATTTTAAAAAAAGAAACTCAAATAAGAATGAAGTTTCTATTATAGAATGTACTAGTCATGAACTAATTTCTAATCTTGAATATGAGAGTTTTATTATTGATAATAACAAAATAGAACTTGAGCATTCATTAGGCGCCACATCTATTTTGAATAAGAAACTCCAAAGAGATTTTGCTAATCATATTGAAAGTTCAGGATATTTAAATTCTATTAATCAACTTCTAAATGATTTACTAGAGATGATTAATTACAATGAATTACCTTTACAAATAAAGACTGTAGATATTAAATATTTCATTAAGTTATTAAGCTTTGAATATGAAATGAAGAAGGATTATACAAAATTAGTAAACAGAATAGAGCAAGTGCTACCTTTAATCGTTGATGAATTAAACAAGTTACACAATAATCATTTATTATTGATTTACTTATATCCTGAAGCAAATTTAAGTCCTAAAGAACAAATAAAGTTGAAAGAATTATTGTTAACGCTCGATGCAAACATAATTGTATTAACAGGATCATTACATTTTCTATCCGAAGAGTGGAAATACAATAACTATATAAGAGATGGTGAGCAAAAAAACACATCTGAATTTCTGGAAGAATTAGAGTGGAATGCGCCACTTAATTTTGATAAGAGGGATCTAGAAGAAAGTTTGAACCGATTCATTTTAACTTATCAAGATAAATTAGAATTAAATCCCATAATATCTAATTATCAAATAGCACAAATTATGTTATTTAGTGCTATTGACATATATGTTGGCATTTCATATATGCAACATTGTAATCATAAATTTGAATTGAAAATTAAAAATGAATTACTGCCTAAAAGCATCAATAAATATTTAAATCAACAATCGTTGAATTAATTACTTTGCTATAATTAACATAATAATCTATTATTATCTTAGTGAATGAGCTTAGCTAACTTGTTCACTGAGATACCTTTTTATAAACTAATTCTTTTAGCGATTTTATATTGCTAGAGGTTTTAGTACTCTGTAATTTTAGGTATAAGTGAAACAAGCGAATATGGTGGACGGGGTGCATCCTAGTTTTAGTACTCTGTAATTTTAGGTATAAGTGAAACTAACCACCAATGTGATTTCCTGTCATAGTAGTTTTAGTACTCTGTAATTTTAGGTATAAGTGAAACAACTAAGACATACACATGCTACATTACTTTGTTTTAGTACTCTGTAATTTTAGGTATAAGTGAAACCCCAATGTTGTTTACGCTTAGCTGGGTTATGTTTTAGTACTCTGTAATTTTAGGTATAAGTGAAACACGCATACAATGTAGGTGATACATTTCCGCGTTTTAGTACTCTGTAATTTTAGGTATAAGTGAAACTATTTAAATCAGCGCTTAAAAAACATAAGTGTTTTAGTACTCTGTAATTTTAGGTATAAGTGAAACTATCTAGCCAATCTTTCTTTTTAGTACCAGGTTTTAGTACTCTGTAATTTTAGGTATAAGTGAAACATTCGTTGATTTCATCTTGCGATAAAATGTGTTTTAGTACTCTGTAATTTTAGGTATAAGTGAAACAAACAGTATGAGCATGATTGGTTCTATCATGTTTTAGTACTCTGTAATTTTAGGTATAAGTGAAACTGATAACGTTAATGGTCGCTTTTTTAATGGTTTTAGTACTCTGTAATTTTAGGTATAAGTGAAACAGGAAGCCGAAAGAACTGCAGATTCGGGTAGTTTTAGTACTCTGTAATTTTAGGTATAAGTGAACGTTACATTGATGCTACACCGCAAGATTGAAGTTTTAATACGCTAGTACTTCAGGCACAACTATTTTAAATAGCGATTATTAAGTGCTATTACTTTCAAATGATTTGATTAAAGTGATTATCTCTATAATTACGCCGATCCATTATTCCTTTCAAATAATCCATAATATTGAGATCAATTATTTGGGGAAGAATGTAGAAATAGTTAATATTAATTAAAATAGTAGTTGACTAACATGCTAAGGTAGAAATATAATAAATGTAAGGAACAAGTTTAGCTAACTTGTACTTATACCTAAAATTACAGAATCTACTAAAACAAGACTTTATGTCGTGTTTATCCCATTAATTTATTAATGGGATTTTTTCGGCTCTATAATAATTTGGACTGATGACAAAATTCATCAGTCCAATTTTTATGTTTTGAATACAAAAATGGCGCAATCACCTCTATAATTATTAGTTACCACAACAAATAAAAAAGAAAGG
>NZ_JAESLA010000003.1:0-63710 GCF_017892405.1 Staphylococcus sp. GDY8P85P
TATTATTATTACTTCGCGACTATTTGCCTCAACAACAAAAAAGAGATTATTCATTCTAAGGTTGCTTAATCTCAATATTAGGACTAATAAGTCCGATTTGACGAAGAGCCGTTTTTTTATGCCTTTAAAGTGTCATTTAATAGTTAAAAATGAGGCTATACCGTAAAAGAAGTATCAGGTGAACTTTAATATATGAAAGGGAGAACTTGAAAATTAAATGACCATTTGTCATACTTCAATATTAAGAAATAAAAAGGAGCAAGATAAATTTCTTTATCTCACTCCGAGCCAATGATTGAACATTAATGTAAATGAACAACTTAACACTTAAAATTCAATCGCTTATAATAATTGTTAAATGTAAACTTAAAATATTTTTGTGTTTTACTTAATTGATGATTTAATAAATTATTTAAGTTGTAAATCAGTTTTTTTCAATTCAGAAATAATTTCTGCTGTATCATAACAATTAGTAGCAATATTTGAGTATCTTTCCGCTAAACGATAAGCATTGATGTATAATTCAAGACTTTCTTTAGCAATGTCTTCTGCATCTTCTGATTTAGACGGATTAGATTTTACCACTAATTCTGCAAACTTCTCTGGATCAATATTAATTGACATGTAAATTTTACAACTCCTATTATTTTTGTTAAATCTATCTTAACATATGTTGTATACATGCTAAAGTAAATAGATATCTAATTTAAAAAGAGTGAGAATATCCTCTTTTATTATAGCCCTATATGAATTAAACTATTTTTATGAGAGGATGAACATTCAATGAGAATATTATTTATTGGCGATATCGTAGGAAAAGTTGGAAGAAATGCGATTGCTGAATATTTACCTAAAATTAAACAATCTTATAGACCAACTGTAAGTATCGTTAATGCTGAAAATGCAGCACATGGTAAAGGTTTAACTGAAAAATTGTATAAGCAATTATTAAGAGATGGTGTAGATTTCATGACAATGGGCAATCATACATATGGACAACGTGAAATTTATGATTTTATTGATAATGCAAATAGAATGGTTAGACCAGCAAATTTTCCTAGTGAAGCACCTGGTGTAGGTATGAGATTTATTCAAATTAATGATATTAAATTAGCGATTATAAATTTACAAGGACGTTCATTTATGCAAGATATAGATGACCCTTTTAAAAAAGCTGATCAACTAATTGAAGAAGCTAAAAAAGAAACGAATTACATTTTTGTAGATTTCCACGCGGAAACGACATCAGAAAAAAACGCAATGGGATGGTATTTAGATGGTAGAGTCAGTGCGGTAGTTGGAACGCATACACATATTCAAACATCGGATGAACGTGTGCTTCCTAATGGTACGGGTTATATCACAGATGTAGGTATGACAGGGTATTATGACGGAATACTCGGAATTAATCGTGATGAAGTCATTGAACGATTTATCACAAGCTTGCCACAACGTCATGTTGTGCCGAATGATGGCAGAAGTGTTCTTTCAGGTGTTATTATAGATTTAGATAAAGAAGGAAAAACTAAGCATATTGAAAGAATACTCATCAACGACGATCATCCTTTTAATAAATAATTTGAAACCATTCATAGACGATTGGATATAGTCCATTAGTATGAATTTAAATAATTGCCACTGTTGTCATAGTAAGACGGTGGTTATTTTTGTTATGATTTATTATGAATTAATTCCACAGGAGGCATATGATATGAAATCACAAATATCATGGAAAGTGGGCGGACAACAAGGTGAAGGTATCGAATCGACAGGTGAAATTTTTGCCACAGCGATGAACCGTAAAGGTTATTATTTATACGGATATAGACATTTCTCAAGCCGTATTAAAGGCGGACACACTAATAATAAAATTAGAGTATCCACTACACCTGTACATGCAATTAGTGATGATTTGGATATTTTGGTGGCTTTTGACCAAGAAACAATTGAATTGAACCATCATGAAATGCGTGAGGATAGTATTATTATTGCTGATGCAAAGGCGAAACCGACGAAACCTGAAGCGTGTCGTGCTCAACTTATTGAATTACCATTTACTAGCACAGCTAAAGAACTAGGTACTGCACTTATGAAGAATATGGTTGCTGTTGGTGCAACGTGTGCCATCATGGATTTAGATACAACTACATTCGAAACGCTTATAACAAATATGTTTACCAAAAAAGGTGAAAACGTTGTAGCAATGAATATTGAAGCTTTAAATCAAGGTTATGCATTGATGAAAGCACAAATAAATGATTTACAGTTAGATTTTAAATTGCAACCAACGGATAAAGATCCTCATTTATATATGATTGGTAATGATGCAATAGGGTTAGGTGCTATTTCAGCGGGCTCTCGTTTCATGGCTGCCTATCCAATTACACCTGCATCTGAAATAATGGAATATATGATTGCGAACGTACCTAAAGTAGGCGGTACAGTAGTACAAACTGAAGACGAAATTGCTGCAGCTAATATGGCAATTGGTGCTAATTATGCAGGTGTTAGAGCATTTACTGCTAGTGCAGGGCCAGGTCTTTCACTTATGATGGAAGCTATAGGCCTTTCAGGTATGACGGAAACACCATTAGTAATTATTAATACACAACGTGGTGGACCATCAACGGGTTTACCAACTAAACAAGAACAATCTGATCTAATGCAAATGATTTATGGTACGCATGGGGATATACCAAAGATTGTAGTAGCCCCTACCGATGCTGAAGATGCTTTTTATTTAACGATTGAAGCGTTTAACTTAGCTGAAGCATATCAATGTCCAGTAATCGTATTGAGTGATTTACAATTATCATTAGGTAAACAAACGGTTGAACATCTTGATTATAATAAAATTCACATTCAACGAGGCGAATTATTGCAATCTGATATTGAACGTGAAGAGGATGATAAACAATACTTTAGAAGATATGCGTTAACAGGAAATGGTGTATCACCTAGACCTATACCTGGAGTTAAAGGCGGTATACATCATGTGACTGGCGTAGAACACAATGAAGAAGGTAAACCAAGTGAAGCGGCTGAAAATAGACGTCAACAAATGGACAAGAGAATGCGTAAAACAGCAAATCTATTAATTGAAAAACCAGTTGAATTAAATGAACAACACGAAGAAGCCGATATTTTATTTATTGGATTTATATCTAGTAAAGGTGCGATTCAAGAAGGTGCTGAAAGACTTAATGCGCAAGGTTTAAAAGTGAATACTATGCAGATTCGTCAACTTCATCCTATGCCGAAAGATGTTATTCAATCAGCTATTAATAAAGCATCTAAAGTCATTGTTGTTGAACATAATTATCAAGGACAACTTTCAAATATCCTTAAAATGAATACAACTATTCAAGATAAATTGATTAATCAAACTAAATATGATGGTACACCTTTCTTACCTCATGAAATTGAATCTAAAGGGCAAGAAGTAGTAAGTGAAATTAAGGAGTTGGTATAATTGGCTACATTTAAAGATTTTCGTAATAATGTGAAGCCAAATTGGTGTCCAGGTTGTGGCGATTTCTCAGTTCAAGCAGCTATTCAAAAAGCAGCTGCCAACGTCGGATTAGAGCCTGAGGAAGTAGCAATCATTACTGGTATTGGCTGTTCAGGCCGATTATCTGGTTATATTAATTCATACGGCGTACATGGTATACATGGACGCGCATTACCACTAGCACAAGGGGTTAAAATGGCGAACAAGGATTTAACTGTCATTGCCTCTGGTGGTGATGGTGATGGATACGCTATTGGTATGGGACATACTATTCATGCATTAAGACGTAATATGAACATGACGTATATTGTTATGGATAATCAAATTTATGGCTTAACTAAAGGGCAAACCTCTCCATCATCTGCAGTAGGTTTCATAACAAAATCTACGCCTAAAGGTAATATCGAGAAGAATGTTGCACCACTTGAATTAGCATTATCATCAGGTGCAACATTTGTAGCCCAAGGGTTCTCTAGTGATATTAAAGCGTTAACTAAGCTCATTGAAGATGCGATTAATCATGATGGCTTTTCATTTGTAAATGTCTTTTCACCTTGTGTTACTTATAACAAAGTAAATACGTATGATTGGTTTAAAGAACATTTAACAAGCTTAGATGACATAGAAGGCTATGATACGTCTGATAAACAATTAGCTATGAAGACTGTTTTAGATCATGAGTCTTTAGTAAAAGGTATCGTGTATCAAGACACTGAAACCCCGTCATATGAATCTCAAATAGAAGAACTAAATGAAAGTGCATTATCTAAACGAGATATTCATATAACTGAAGAAGATTTCAACAACTTAACTTCTCAATTTGTATAAAAATTTAATTCACTCACTTCTAAACAATGTATGTTTGGAGGTGAGTTTTTTGTATTATGATTTATTCATTATATATATATTTTGAATCGAACATTAGTATTTAGATACTATTAAAATTATTTAGTTTAAGTAATCATTATTAAATTTTAGATAAATACTTTTTAGGAATAAGATTAAGGGAAAAGAAAAGTAACAATAATTTACTTAAGTGAGGTTTCAAAATGGATAAATATCAGTCTATGAGTGAATTGCAAAGTGAAACGATTGAGAATAAAGATTGGGAAATTGTCACTGATAATAGAGATAGCGAAATAACAATTCTAGCGATACATGGCGGTGGAATAGAACCTGCTACTACTGAACTTGCGCGTGTTATTGCTAATGATGGGCAATTTAATTATTTTGCATTTAATGGTATGCGAACAAAAGGGAACAATGAGTTGCACGTAACATCTATTAATTATGATAATGACATTGCTATGGATTTAGTAAAAACAAGTGAACGTGCAATCACAATTCATGGATGTCTTGGTGAAGATGAAATTGCTTATATCGGTGGTAAAGATAATCTTTTAAAAGAGCGTATTGTTGAAGAATTAAGTCAAATTGGTATAGAAGTAAATGAAGCACCTAGTCATATGTCTGGTACTCAAGATAATAATATTGTGAATTGTACAAAAAATGGTGTAGGTGTGCAAATAGAGTTAACGTCTAGTTTGAGAAAATCTTTATTCAAAAATAATAAGAGTAACCGTAAAAGTAGGTTGGACGAATCGAATTGGGACGATAAGATGTTTGATTTGAGTAAAGCAATTAATATAGCAATTACTAAAGGCAATTTTAATTAATGCGTGGTAGAATTAAGGTAATAGAATAGACTGAGGTGATTATTAATGCAAGATACATTAATGAGTATTCAAATCGTTCCAAAAACGCCTAACAACGAAGACGTTATACCTTATGTAGATGAGGCTATCAAAATCATAAATGATTCTGGTCTGCATTTTAGAGTGGGTCCTCTCGAAACGACAGTTCAAGGCGATATGAGTGAATGTTTAATCCTAATTCAGAAATTACATGAACGAATGGTTGAATTAGAATGTCCAAGTATTATTAGTCAAGTTAAGTTTTATCATGTACCAGCTGGTATCACAATTGAAACGTTAACAGGAAAATATGATAGTGAATAAATAGCTTTTGAAGGGGCTAGTACATAAATAATATAATGATGTTATTTTGCAAATTCGCAGTAGCTAACTGAAGTGATAAGGCGCTTAAATCAAGCTTTTTTCAGTTCTAATCAAGGGCCCCAACAAGCAGATCTTCATTAAGAAATACTACAAGCAAAGCAAGATAGGAGTGGACGATGAATTTTAAAAGAATTCTGTCACACTCCTTTTTAAAATGACAAATTTATTAACTATTTTAACTCTTTTTGCACTTTATAATTAATTTTAATATAATGAACTAATGATATTAGGGCATATAGAAAGGAATTTTTTAAAGTGAATGAAGAACAAAGAAAAGCTGGTACGATAAATATCTTAAATGAGCGCGATAAGAAAGTAGAAAAAGATTATAGTAAATACTTCGAAAAAATTTATCAACCACCTAGTTTAAAAGAAGCACGTAAACGAGGTAAACAAGATATTAATTATAATCGTGATTTTCATATAGAAGACAAATACCAAGGAATGGGAAAAGGGCGTACATTCTTAATTAAAACATATGGTTGTCAAATGAATGCACACGATACAGAAGTAATGGCTGGGATTTTACAAGCTTTAGACTATACAGCTACAGATGATATAAATGAAGCGGATGTTATTTTGATTAATACTTGTGCGATTCGTGAAAATGCTGAGAATAAAGTATTTAGTGAAATTGGTAACCTAAAACATTTAAAAAAGAATAGACCTGAAGCATTAATCGGTGTTTGTGGATGCATGTCTCAAGAAGAGTCAGTCGTAAATAAGATACTTAAGTCATATCAAAATGTAGATATGATTTTTGGTACACACAATATCCATAAATTACCAGAAATTTTAGAAGAAGCATATCTTTCTAAAGCAATGGTTGTAGAAGTTTGGTCTAAAGAAGGCGACATTATTGAAAACCTACCAAAAGTTCGTGAAGGCAGTACGAAAGCATGGGTTAATATTATGTATGGTTGTGATAAATTCTGTACATATTGCATTGTGCCATTTACTAGAGGAAAGGAACGTAGTCGTAGACCAGAAGATATCATTGACGAAGTCCGTGGTTTAGCACGAGATGGTTATAAAGAAATCACTTTACTTGGTCAGAATGTGAATTCATATGGTAAAGATATTAAGGATCTAGATTATGGATTAGGAGATTTATTAGAAGATATTTCTAAAATTGATATCCCAAGAGTACGTTTTACTACAAGTCATCCATGGGACTTTACGGATAGAATGATTGAAGTTATAGCTCAAGGTGGAAATATAGTGCCACATATCCATCTGCCTGTGCAATCTGGAAATAATGCTGTATTAAAAATTATGGGACGTAAATATACGAGAGAAAGTTACTTAGATTTGGTACATAGAATTAAAAATGCCATTCCGAATGTCGCATTAACGACAGATATAATTGTTGGATATCCTAACGAAACCGAAGAACAATTCCAAGAAACACTATCATTATATGATGAGGTCCAATTTGAACATGCATATACGTACCTATATTCTCAAAGAGATGGTACGCCAGCTGCTAAAATGAAAGATAATGTACCTGAAGATGTGAAAAAAGAGCGCTTGCAACGTTTAAATAAAAAAGTAGGTCATTATTCTGAAAAAGCGATGAATCAATATGAAGGGCACACGGTAACTGTCTTATGTGAAGGTGTTAGTAAGAAAGATGATACGGTTCTAGCCGGTTATACTGAGAAGAATAAATTAGTAAACTTTAAAGGTCCACGTGAGGCAATCGGAAAATTAGTAGACGTTGAAATTGATGAAACAAAACAATATTCATTAAATGGTACATTCAAAGAATTTCATAGTGCACCAATGGTGACCAATTAAATGTATAGCAAGGATGAAATTTTAAAACAAGCCGATCAACTCACAAATAAAATTAAAGATTTAGACCTTATAAAATCATATCAAAATATAGAAAAACAAATTCATGAAAATCATAATATTGAAAATAAAATGAACCGTTTAAAAAAACAACAAAAGCAGTCAGTTAATTTTCAAAATTACGGTAAACAACACGCCTATCAACAATCAGAAGATGAGATTGAAGCTTTAGAACATGAAATTAATGAATTACCAATAGTTGAGGAATTTCGCTCTGCACAATATGAAGCGAATGATTTATTACAACTGATGATAAGTACTATGGAAGATCGTTTAAACGAACATAATGAAGATGAACATAAGGAATAATATAAGAAAGGGATAAGCACTATGAACAATAGAAAACTAACACTTACAGCATTGTTGATTGCCACTAACGTTGTGTTAAGTAGTTTTATTATCATTCCATTGGGACCTATAAAAGCAGCACCTGTGCAACATTTTATCAATGTATTATGTGCAGTATTTGTGGGACCATGGTATGGTTTAGCTCAAGCACTCATCTCATCAATCTTAAGAAATTTATTTGGCACTGGTAGCTTTTTCGCATTTCCAGGAAGTATGATTGGTGTGCTTTTAGCCAGCGTATTTTATATGTACAGGAAACATATTTTTATGGCTGCTGTTGGTGAAGTAATTGGTACTGGTATAATAGGAAGTTTGTTATGTATTCCAATTGCATGGTTCTTAGGCATGCAAGATTTCTTTGTTAAACCATTAATGATAGCATTTATTATTTCAAGTTTTATAGGTGCTGCGATTAGTTATTTCTTACTTTTTATGTTGAAAAAACGAGGATTACTGGATAAGTTTAAAAAATAATACTTTGTGGATGAAGAGTTGTTTTAATTAATTTGAGATTATCATTTTCAAAAGAAAGAGGCAGACGTTTAAAAAATGTCTATATTCTTAATTTTGTTATGATAATCTTTTTTTATTGATCATTGTGATAAATAAATTTTGCAATAGTATATAAAGTTAAATTAAATGAACTCACGAGCGTTGTAACATTTCATATGTTAAAATATATAAGTTAAAAGTACGTTATAATTCGGAAAAATATAGTAAGGTTGTGAAAATATGTCGAATACGACACCGATGATGCAACAATATTTGAAAATTAAATCGCAATATCAAGATTGTTTATTATTCTTTAGATTAGGCGATTTTTATGAAATGTTTTTTGAGGATGCAAAAGAAGCGTCTAGAGTATTAGAAATTACATTGACTAAAAGAGATGCTAAAAAAGAAAATCCAATTCCTATGTGTGGCGTACCTTATCACTCTGCGAATAGCTATATTGAAACGTTAATAAATAATGGCTACAAAGTAGCAATATGTGAACAAATGGAAGATCCTAAGCAAACGAAAGGTATGGTAAAACGAGAAGTAGTTAGAGTAGTAACACCTGGAACAGTAATGGAACAAGGTGGTATGGATGAGAACCAAAATAACTATATTTTAAGTTTTATTAAACAAGATAGTAGCTATGCCTTAAGTTATTGTGATATTTCAACTGGTGAATTAAAAGCTACTCAAATTGAAGATGAAGATACTTTAATAAATGAAATTGTAACTATAAATCCTAACGAAATCGTTGTTAATCAAGAAATTAATGAAAGTCTTAAAAAGCAAATCTATTTAACAACAGAAACAATAACTGTTAGAGAAACAATTTCGGATGCTTCATATGAGGTTAATCAACTAACTGATCATCATACGTATCAAGCTACTCAATTATTACTCGACTATGTATATCATACACAAAAGAGAGATCTATCTCATTTAGAGAATGCAATCACATATGCTGCAGTTGATTTCATGAAGATGGATTACTACGCTAAAAGAAATTTAGAATTAACTGAAAGTATAAGATTAAAATCTAAAAAAGGCACGCTTTTATGGTTAATGGATGAAACGAAAACACCAATGGGGGCGCGTCGACTTAAGCAATGGATAGACAGACCTTTAATTAATAAAGAAAGAGTAGAAGAGAGACTAAATATAGTTGAATCATTCATGAATCACTTCATTGAAAGAGATACGTTAAGAGGTTATTTAAATCAAGTTTATGATATAGAACGATTAGTAGGTCGCGTAAGTTATGGTAACGTCAATGCACGTGATTTAATTCAACTTAAACATTCAATTTCTGAGATTCCTAATATTAAAGCACTTCTCGAAAGTATGAATGATGTTGCAACAAACCAATTTAGTTCTCTTGAACCATTAGAAGATTTATTGCAAGTATTAGAAGACAGTTTAATTGAAGAACCACCTATTTCCATTAAGGATGGTGGTCTGTTTAAACATGGCTTTAGTAAACAATTAGATGAATTCTTAGAGGCCTCTAAGAATGGTAAAGATTGGTTGGCAAAGTTACAAGCTAAAGAACGAGAACGAACAGGAATTAAATCACTTAAAATTAGTTATAACAAAGTATTTGGTTATTTTATAGAAATTACACGAGCAAACTTACAAGGATTTGAACCGAATGAATATGGTTATCACCGTAAGCAAACTTTATCTAATGCTGAGCGTTTTATAACAGATGAGTTAAAAGAAAAAGAAGATATTATTTTAGGTGCTGAAGATAAAGCAGTAGAACTTGAGTATCAACTTTTTGTTCGTTTAAGAGAACATATTAAAACTTATACGGAAAGACTTCAAAAGCAGGCTAAAATTATTTCTGAACTTGATTGTTTGCAAAGTTTTGCTGAAATTGCACAAAAATACAACTATGTTAGACCTGAATTTAGTGATAATAAAACATTAAAATTAGAAAACTCACGTCACCCTGTGGTTGAACGTGTAATGGACTATAATGACTACGTTCCTAATGATTGTGAATTAGACAAAGACAACTTTATTTATCTTATCACTGGTCCTAATATGTCAGGTAAGTCAACTTACATGAGACAGGTTGCAATCATCAGTATTATGGCTCAAATGGGGGCATATGTTCCTTGTGATAAGGCAACATTGCCAATATTTGATCAAATCTTTACTCGAATTGGTGCTGCAGATGATTTAGTATCAGGGAAAAGTACATTTATGGTAGAGATGTTAGAAGCACAAAAAGCATTAACATATGCGACTGAAAATAGTCTAATCATTTTCGATGAAATTGGTAGAGGTACTTCGACGTATGATGGCTTAGCTCTAGCCCAAGCCATGATTGAGTATGTTGCTCAAACGTCTCATGCAAAAACGTTATTCTCAACGCATTATCATGAATTAACCACATTAGATCAAGCACTACCAAGCCTTAAAAATGTACACGTTGCCGCTGATGAATATCAAGGAGAGTTGATCTTCTTACATAAAGTAAAAGATGGGGCTGTTGATGATAGTTATGGTATTCAAGTAGCTAAACTGGCTAACTTACCAGATGATGTGATTAATCGTGCGCAAGTGATTTTAGATGCTTTCGAACAACATCAAAACGCCAATGATTATGAAAAAACTAGTAATTCAGTGCTTAAGGAATCGGTGTCAGTCGAAAGCCACGATATTAACGCTACACAAAATAAAAAAGATAGCGATAAAAAAGCACAAACTGACAATCATGGACCAAGCAATGAATTTGAACAAGCATCATTTAATCTATTCGATTCAGAACCAACAGTAAGTGAAATCGAGGAAGAGATTAAAAAACTTAATATATCAAATATGACACCTATTGAAGCATTACTTAAACTAAGTGAATTACAAAATCAATTGAGATAGAGGTGTTGGAAAATGGGCAAAATTAAGGAACTACAAACGTCTCTTGCGAATAAAATAGCCGCTGGTGAAGTAGTAGAGCGTCCAAGCTCAGTTGTGAAAGAATTGTTAGAAAATGCAATCGATGCACAATCTACTGAAATTAATATTGAAGTAGAACAATCAGGCATTTCTTCTATTAGAGTCGTAGATAATGGTACTGGTATTGAACAAGATGACTTAGATTTAGTATTTCATAGACATGCAACAAGTAAGTTAGATGCAGATGATGATTTATTTCACATTAGAACATTAGGTTTTCGTGGTGAGGCATTAGCAAGTATATCTTCAGTAGCTAAAGTTACGCTTAAGACGTGTACAGATAGTGAGAATGGTCATGAAATCTATGCCGAAAATGGCGAAATTTTAAGTCGTAAACCAGCTAAAGCTAAAAAAGGTACCGACATCACAGTAGCTTCACTATTCTACAATACACCAGCTCGCCTAAAATATATAAAAAGTTTATATACAGAGTTAGGTAAAATTACAGATATCGTCAATCGTATGGCAATGAGTCATCCCGATATACGTATTTCTTTAATATCAGATGGAAAAACATTGTTGAAAACTAACGGTTCCGGTAAAACAAATGAAGTTATGGCTGAAATCTACGGTATAAAAGTTGCAAAAGATTTAGTACATATTCAAGGTGATACGAGTGATTATCACTTAGAAGGTTTCGTAGCTAAACCAGAGCACTCAAGAAGTAATAAGCATTATATTTCAATATTTATTAATGGTAGATATATTAAAAACTTTGTACTCAATAAGGCAATTATTGAAGGGTATCATACATTACTTACAATTGGACGTTATCCGATTTGTTACTTAAATATCGAAATGGATCCAATACTCGTAGATGTGAATGTTCATCCAACTAAATTAGAAGTCAGATTATCAAAAGAAGAACAATTATATCAATTAATTGTTGAGAAAATTCGAGAAGCTTTCAAGGATAGAATTTTAATTCCGCAAAATGATTTGGATAGAAGACCTAAAAAAAATAAAGTATTAAATCAATTTGAACAACAAAAAATAGACTTTGAGAGACGTCAACAGAATTTGAATCAAGAGACTGCGACTCCAACCTATAAGACATCTAGTGATTCTAATGACGATCACTTAAATGAATCAAATTATGAGTACGATGCTCCAGATAATAAAGATAGCATAAATGAAAGTACGGAAAGCATCGTTCACAATAATAAACGCGCCGATGACAAAGATTACTTCCAAATTCAAAAAGAAATTTTGAATGAAATGGATAGTGATACGACTAATCCAGATAATCAGGATATAAATTACGCAACAAAAGGCGCATCAGAAGCAAATATGAGTGATGAAATAGCGCCAAAAAATCAACAAACATTATATCAATCACAAGATAGCAATGATATTAAAGGAAAGGTAAGTAACACACCATCGCGACGTGTTCCATATATGGAAGTTGTCGGCCAGGTACATGGAACTTATATTATTGCCCAAAATGAAAACGGCATGTTTATGATTGATCAGCATGCTGCTCAAGAACGTATTAAATATGAATATTTTAGAGAAAAAATTGGCGAAGTGACGAATGAAGTCCAAGATTTGTTGATACCATTAACATTTCACTTTTCAAAAGATGAACAAATGATTATAGACCAATATCAAGAAGAATTAGACAAAGTTGGCGTTCATTTAGAGCACTTTGGCGGTCATGATTATATCGTGAATAGTTACCCTGTTTGGTTCCCAAAAGCGGAAGCGGAAGAAATTATTCAAGATATGGTTGAGTTGGTATTAAATGATAAAAAAATAAGTGTAAAAAAAATGCGTGAAGATGCTGCGATTATGATGAGTTGTAAGAAATCAATTAAGGCAAATCATTATTTAAAAAATAATGAGATGGCGGATTTGATTGATCAATTACGTGAAGCGGAAGATCCATTCACATGTCCGCACGGCAGACCTATTATCATCAACTTCTCGAATTATGAACTAGAAAAATTATTTAAACGCGTCATGTAGAGAGGAAAATGCTTATGAAAGAATACGTTTTACCTGCGATACGTAATATGAAAGACTTAGAGAAATTAATAAAAACAGATTATAAAATATGTGTGCTATTAGATATGCATATTGGTCATTTGAAAAGTGTTATGGCGCTGCTAAAGGCGAATCAAATTGAAGCCTATATTCATATCGATTTAATTAAAGGTATGGCTGTCGATGAATATGCTTGTGAATATATCATTCAAACGTATAGTCCTAAAGGCATCGTTTCTACCAAATCTAAAGTAATTCAAAAAGCTAAATCGTTAAATAAGTTAACGATTTTCAGGGTGTTTATTATAGATAGTCAAGCCTTAAGTAGAAGTATTAACTTAATTAAGAAAGTTGAGCCTGATTATGTAGAAGTATTACCTGGTATAGCGCATAAAGTTGTTAAAATCATTGATGAAGAAACTGCTTCAAAAGTCATTGCAGGTGGTTTGATTAATGAAGAAAGCGAAATAACTCAGGCACTTAATAGCGGTGCGAGTTACGTTACAACCAGTAACCGTGCATTATGGTAATTCGTACTGCCATCAATCCATCTTCTTTCTTAATTTTATAAAATGAGTACAATCAATTTTAGGAATACTTAAATGTGACAAAATTTCAACGAAAGTATTGACAACGCTTACAAACTTTCTGTATGATTTAAACAAGTTAATATAAAGATTAAGAGACGAAGAGATTTCTGCAATGCCTTTATTAGCGCCTTTGTAGGAATCTTTTTGTCTTATAGGAGGATTCATCATGAATGTTTATTTAGCAGAATTTTTAGGTACTGCTATTCTAATTCTTTTCGGTGGTGGCGTTTGTGCTAACGTTAATTTGAAGCGAAGCGCTGGTCAGGACTCTGACTGGATCGTTATTGCAGCAGGTTGGGGACTAGCTGTATCTATGGGTGTTTACGCAGTTGGGAAATTTTCAGGAGCACATTTAAATCCAGCGGTGACTATTGCTCTAGCGATGGATGGCGGTTTTAGTTGGGCGCAAGTACCAGGTTACATAATCTGTCAAATGCTTGGAGGTATTGTAGGTGGTGTGCTCGTTTGGTTAATGTATTTACCGCATTGGAAAGCAACAGAAGATAAAGGTGCGAAGTTAGGTGTATTTTCTACAGCGCCAGCAATTAAGAACTATTTTGCAAACTTTTTGAGTGAAATTATTGGTACAGCGATTCTTTGCCTAGGTATTTTATTTATTGGTGTTAATAAAATTGCCGATGGATTAAATCCGCTTATCGTTGGTGCCTTAATCGTTGCAATTGGACTAAGTTTAGGTGGTCCTACTGGCTATGCCATCAATCCTGCACGTGATTTAGGACCAAGAATTGCACATGCAATGCTACCAATAGCTGGTAAAGGTGGTTCTAACTGGGGCTATGCTATAGTACCCGTATTGGGGCCTATTGCAGGAGGTATGTTAGGAGCAGTTATTTATAAAGTCTTCTACAAAGGACAATTTGATTTGATTTGTGCAGTTGGTATTTTACTAGTTATCGTTACATTAGTGCTTGGTTTGGCACTGAATAAAGCTAATAAATCAAATGATATTGAATCAATTTATTAATTAACATCTTACATTTATGATTAATTTTTTGGAAAAGTGCTATAACTATAGTACACTTCCTTAATATTCAAATTCTTTAACAATTGTTTATTCATATAGCAGAAAGGGAGAAAATTTATGGAAAAATACATCATGTCGATAGACCAAGGAACAACAAGTTCAAGAGCTATCTTATTTGATAAAGAAGGCGACATCAAAGGTATTGCACAAAGAGAATTCAAACAATACTTCCCTAAATCAGGTTGGGTAGAACACGACGCTAATGAAATTTGGACTTCAGTATTAGCAGTTATGGCAGAAGTGTTAAATGAAAATGAAATTAACGCTGATCAAGTTGAGGGTATTGGTATCACAAACCAACGTGAAACGACAGTTATTTGGGATAAAAATACAGGACGTCCAATTTATCATGCAATTGTATGGCAATCTCGTCAAACACAAGCAATCTGTCATGAATTAAAAGAGCAAGGACATGAAGAAACGTTCCGTAATAAAACAGGTTTATTATTAGACCCATACTTTGCTGGAACGAAGGTGAAATGGATTCTTGATAACGTTGATGGCGCTAGAGAAAAAGCTGAAAATGGCGACTTATTATTTGGCACAATTGATACTTGGCTCGTGTGGAAATTGTCTGGTGGAGAAGCACATATTACAGACTATTCAAATGCGAGTCGTACACTAATGTATAATATTTATGATTTAAAATGGGATGAAGAACTTCTTGAATTATTAAGTGTACCTAAACAATTGTTACCAGAAGTTAAACCATCTAGTGAAATTTACGCACATACAAGAGACTATCATTTCTTTGGCCAAAAAGTACCGATTTCAGGTATCGCTGGTGACCAACAAGCTGCACTATTTGGACAAGCATGTTTCGAACGTGGAGATGTGAAAAACACGTATGGTACTGGTGGCTTTATGTTAATGAATACTGGAGAAGAACCAGTTAAATCTGAAAGTGGATTATTAACTACTATTGCGTATGGTTTAGATGGTAAAGTTAATTATGCACTTGAAGGCTCTATCTTTGTTTCAGGATCAGCAATCCAATGGTTACGTGATGGTTTAAGAATTATAAATTCAGCGCCTCAATCTGAGAACTATGCGACTCGCGTTGATTCTACTGATAATGTTTATTTCGTACCAGCATTCGTTGGATTAGGTACGCCTTACTGGGATTCAGAAGCAAGAGGTGCCATCTTCGGTTTGAGCCGTGGTACTGAAAAAGAACACTTCATTCGAGCAACATTAGAATCATTATGTTATCAAACACGTGATGTTATGGAAGCGATGTCTAAAGATTCTAAAATTGAAGTGAACAATTTACGTGTTGATGGCGGTGCAGTTAAAAATAACTTTATCATGCAATTCCAAGCAGATATTGTTAATACTGCAGTAGAGCGCCCAGAAATTCAAGAAACTACAGCATTAGGCGCTGCTTATTTAGCGGGATTAGCAGTTGGATTCTGGGATAGTAAAGATGAAATCGCAAATAGATGGCAATTAGAAACAGAATTTACACCACAGATGTCTGAAGAAGACAGAACTAAGTTATATAAAGGTTGGAAAAAAGCAGTTGAAGCTACTCAGGTCTTTAAATTAGAAGATTAATCTCTAAACATGGCTTAGTTTATTGAAGTGTGATATGATTAAATTAAGTTAATAAATTAGTCGAGATTTGAGAGACCTGTTTCATACAGTTTGATTCTGTATGGATAGGTCTCTCTTTTTTCACAAAAATAAAATATCGGAGGGGTATATTTATGGCTTTATCAACTTTAAATAGAGAAGTAATTAAGAAAAATTTACAAAATGAAGAATATGATGTCGTAATCATCGGAGGTGGTATCACAGGTGCAGGGATTGCGTTAGATGCGTCTCAACGTGGTATGAAAGTAGCATTAGTAGAAATGCAAGATTTTGCTCAAGGTACAAGTTCACGTTCTACTAAATTAGTTCATGGTGGATTAAGATATTTAAAACAAGCACAAATCAAAGTTGTAGCTGAAACTGGTAAAGAACGTGCGATTGTTTATGAAAATGGTCCACACGTAACGACACCAGAATGGATGTTACTACCAATGCACAAAGGTGGTACTTTCGGTAAATTCACAACAAACTTAGGTTTAACAGCATATGATCGCTTAGCCGGTGTAAAAAAATACGAACGTAAAAAAATGTTGAGTAAAAAACAAACATTAAACAAAGAACCATTAGTGAAAAAAGATGGTTTAAAAGGTGGCGGTTATTATGTTGAATACCGTACTGATGATGCACGTTTAACAATTGAAGTTATGAAACGTGCCGAAGAAAATGGTGCAGAAGTTTTAAATCATACGAAATCAACAGATTTCATTTACGATGGAAAATCTAAAGTGAGAGGTATTGAAGTTCAAGATTTACTAACTGGTGAAATGTACCAAATCAATGCTAAAAAAGTCATTAACGCTGCAGGTCCTTGGGTAGATGAAGTTCGCAAAAAAGATTACACGCGTAACAATAAACAATTACGTTTAACTAAAGGTGTTCATGTTGTCATTGATCAATCTAAATTCCCGTTAAGACAAGCGGTTTATTTCGATACTGAAAAAGATGGACGAATGATTTTTGCCATTCCACGTGAAGGTAAAGCGTATGTCGGAACAACTGATACGTTCTATGATAATGACAAAACAAAACCATTAACAACACAAGAAGATAGAGATTATCTTATTGATGCAATTAACTATATGTTCCCAGACGTAAATGTAAAAGATGAAGATATCGAATCAACTTGGGCTGGAGTTAGACCGTTAATATTAGAAGATGGAAAAGATCCTTCTGAAATTTCACGTAAAGATGAAATTTGGGAAGGTAAATCAGGTCTTTTAACGATTGCTGGTGGTAAATTAACAGGTTACCGTCACATGGCTTTAGAAATTGTCGATTTATTAGCAAAACGTTTAAAACAAGAATACAAATTAACATTTGATGACTGTAAAACGAAACATACACCGATTTCTGGTGGTGATGTAGGCGGAAGTGCAAACTTTGAAAATTACGTAGCACGTAAAGTTGAAGAAGGTAAGGCAATTGGTCTTCAAGCTGATGTTGCTGAACGTTTAGCTTCTAAATATGGTTCTAACGTTGATAAATTATTTAACATTGCACAAATAGCACAAGACAAAACATTAAATTTACCACTAGAAATGTACGTTGAATTAGTATATAGCGTTCAAAATGAAATGGTTTATAAACCAACAGATTTCTTAATTCGTAGAACAGGTAAATTGTATTTCAATATTAACCAAGTAAAACAATATAAAGATGCAGTCGTTGAAGAGCTTGCTAAATTACTGAATTATACTCAAAGTCAACGAAATGAATTTACTAAAGAAATTAATATTGCGATTGAAGAAGCAACACACGGCAATGAACAACTTGCAGTTCTAAAATAAAATTTAAAATGGATGTTTTGAGAATTTAACACCTATATGCGTGTATTAAATGAAACATCAAAGTCATTAAAAATATGAATATTTAGTAACTGACTGAACTGAGCGCGTACTTAAACCAAGGTTTCTCAGTTCAAGTCATCCTTGCGGGGGTAGGACAACGATTTTAAAAAAATCTGTTCTACTCCCGCTTTAGTGTTCCAAAAGTAAGATTATTGGCGGAGACATCTTACCTAAGGGAATTTCACTGGAAAATGTCACTAATATAGAGTGATTTTATAGGCAAAGTAAGATGGGGAGGACAACGATTTCAAGATGAATTCAGACTTGCGTCTATAAAGATGCAATTGAAGTTGTTAAAATGAGTCTAACAATTTGATAACATTAAGAATGACAGGTATATTTAAAGGAATATAGGACATTAAGGTTAAGTAATTAATTTTGCAAGGAGGCATATGCGTGAGTCAACAATCATTCAAAATTACCGTTGAAGACGGCACTATGATAGAAGTTAAAGTAGATAAAGCGAAGATAGCAACATTTGGTGTCGTTCATATCTTTCACGGAATGGCTGAGCATATGGATCGTTATGAATCACTTGTGCAGGCATTGACGCATCAGGGATACGATGTTATACGACACAATCATCGAGGACACGGTATCGATATAGTTGAAAGTGAAAGAGGTCATTACAATGACATGCATACCATAGCCCAAGATGCTTATGAAATAGCTCAAACACTCCATAGTTCAGATAGCAATATTCCATATATCATTTTAGGACATTCAATGGGTTCAATTATTGCTCGTTTGTTCGTAGAGAAATATCCAGATGTTGCACAAGGCTTAATACTTACAGGTACTGGTCAATATCCTAAATACAAAGGAATTCCAGCCATAATTGCGTTAAAATTAATCACACTTATTTGTGGAAAGCGTAACCGATTAGAATGGGTGAATCAATTTGTTTATAAATCATTTAATAAGAAAATAGATCAACCTGAAACAAAGAGCGATTGGCTATCCTCTAAGCGTGATGAAATTAACAAATTTGTTAACGATGATTATACGGGTTTCTTAGTATCTAACCAACTAATCTATCAAACAGTGAAACATATGATAAGTACGGCTAATAATAAGCAACTCAAAAAAATGAACGCCCAGTTACCAATACTACTTATCTCTGGTAAGGAGGATCCATTTGGTGACTATGGTAAAGGTATACGGAAGTTGGGAAAAAAATTCAAACGTGCAGGCATCAACCATATAACAGTTCAACTTTATGCGAATAGAAGACATGAAATTTTATTTGAAGATGATAAGGAAATGATATGGACGCATATGTTTGACTGGATTCAGAAACAAGTAATAAAGAAAAATTGAAGTGAGGGATAACGATTGAACGACGTCAATAAACCATTTTTAGTGGTTATAGTCGGACCAACCGCGTCTGGTAAGACAGAATTGAGTATTGAATTAGCAAAACGCATCAATGGTGAAATCATTAGTGGGGATTCTATGCAAGTATATAAACAAATGGATATCGGTACAGCTAAGGTGACCAATGAAGAAATGGATGGCATCCCTCATTATATGATTGATATTTTAAATCCAGATGACTCATTTTCAGCGTATGATTTCAAACAACAAGCACAAAGTTTGATTAAAGATATAACTACTAGGGGCAAGGTTCCTATTATAGCTGGAGGTACGGGATTATATATTCAATCATTAATTTATGATTATCCATTCGAAGATGAGACCGTTTCAAAAGAAGTTGAAAAGCAAACCAAGTCTAAATTGCAAGCATTAGAACCATTGACTAATCAAGAAGTGCATGATTATTTGGCGACATTTGATCCACAATCTGCACAAGATATACATCCCAATAATAGAAAAAGGGTGTATAGAGCGATTGAATATTACTTAAATACAAAAAAACTTATAAGTTCTCGCAAGAAAGTGCAACAATTTACAGAAAATTATGATACATTATTAATAGGGATTGAAATGTCGCGCAAAACATTATATTCAAGAATAAATAAACGTGTAGATATTATGTTGGGCCACGGATTATTTAATGAAGTGAAGAACCTAGTAGAACAGGGTTATGAATCTACTCAAAGTATGCAAGCAATTGGATATAAAGAGCTGGTACCTGTTGTAAATGGTGAGTTATCAATAGACCAAGCAGTTGAAACATTAAAACAACATTCAAGACAATATGCTAAGCGACAATTGACATGGTTCAAGAATAAATTACATGTTCAATGGTTTGATAGAGAGACAATGACACTTCAAATGATGTTAGATGAGATTACAACCCAAATAAATAAAAGGAGTTCTAAACATGATTGCAAACCACAACATCCAAGATCAAGCACTAGAGAACTTTAAAGCACAACAAACAGAAGTTACAGTTTTCTTTTTAAACGGCTTTCAAATGAAAGGTGTTATTGAAGACTTTGACAAATATGTTGTCAGCTTAGTTTCTCAAGGTAAACAACATTTGATATACAAACATGCGATCAGCACATTTACTGTGGAAACTGAAGTTACAGATTCTAATGAACCAGTAAATAGTGAAGAATAAGTTGTAATTAAAGTGCAACGTTACAAGTTCTTAAGAGCGTAGACAACGGTCTTAATGACAGTGTAACTTGTAATAAACTCATCATATTTTAGCACTTTTGACAAATAGAGGAATGTTTGTAATATAAAAAGCTACATTATAGAGNNCTCTATAATGTAGCTTTTTATCGTAGTTTAATTAAATGTTAATCTATAATAATTTTTCGATATCTTTTTCAATTTGAGCTGGTTTCTTTTGAGGTGAGAAACGACTCACGACGTTTCCTTCACGATCAACTAAAAATTTTGTGAAGTTCCATTTAATTTTTTCGCTTAACATACCTTTAGCTGCATCAGTTAAGAAACGGAATAAAGGATGTTGATTTTCCCCTTTGACGTCCACTTTTTCATGGATTGGGAATGTAACGCCATAGTTAATTTTACAATTTTGGTTAGCTTCAGCACCTGAACCAGGTTCTTGCCCACCAAATTGATTACATGGAAAACCTAAAATAACAAAACCTTGGTCTTTATATTTCTCATACAATGCTTGTAAACCCTCAAATTGTGGCGTGAAACCACATTCACTTGCAGTGTTAACAATTAGCATTACTTTGCCTTTGTATTCTTCTAATTTATAATCTTCACCATTAGATTTTTGTACCACAAAGTCATATATATTTTCCATAGTACCACCCTTTCGATATAAGAATAATGTAACATAATTTTAGTAGATAGTCTTTGAATACACACTGTGATAGAATATTTGAGAAACACATTAGAAGGAGATGTATAACGTGACACAGCGTATGACACACGCGACAAAGAAAAAGTTGGAAACTGCTGTATTAGTCGGTGTACATGCTCAAAATGATAATGAATTTAATTTCGATTCAACAATGGAAGAATTAAAAGCTTTATCATTAACTTGTCAGCTTGATGTTAAAGGACAGGTCACTCAAAATAGAGAACAAGTCGATCATAAGTATTACGTTGGTAAAGGTAAAATTGACGAATTAAAAGCTTTTATTGAGTTCCATGATATAGATGTCGTAGTGACCAATGATGAGTTAACTACTGCACAATCAAAAACATTAAATGATAATTTGGGCATAAAAATTATCGATAGAACACAGTTGATTTTAGAAATTTTTGCATTGAGAGCAAGTAGTCGTGAAGGTAAATTGCAAGTAGAGTTAGCGCAATTAGATTATTTATTACCAAGACTTCAGGGGCATGGTAAAAGTTTATCACGACTTGGTGGTGGCATAGGTACACGAGGTCCTGGTGAGACGAAATTAGAAATGGATAGACGTCACATTCGTACACGTATGAATGAAATTAAACATCAATTACAAACTGTAGTAGAACACAGGGAACGTTACCGTAATAAACGCGAACAAAATCAAGTCTTTCAAATTGCGCTCGTTGGTTATACGAATGCAGGTAAGTCATCATGGTTTAATGTATTGTCAGGTGAAGAAACATTTGAGAAAGATTTACTCTTTGCGACGTTAGATCCTAAAACACGTCAAATTCAAATTAATGAAGGATTTAATTTAATTATTTCAGATACTGTTGGATTTATTCAAAAATTACCAACGACATTAATCGCTGCCTTTAAATCTACGTTAGAAGAAGCAAAAGGTGCAGATTTATTATTACATGTCGTAGATGCGAGTCATTCAGAGTACCGTTCTCAATATGATACAGTTAATCAATTAATTAATGATTTAGATATGAGTCACATACCTCAAGCAGTTATATTTAATAAGAAAGATCAATGTAGTGACAGTGATGATAGTCCAGTATCTGCATCACCATCCATTTTTGTCTCTAGTCGAGTTGAAGGGGATAAATCAAAGGTTAAAGCGTTTTTAATCGCGCAAGTGAAAGCCGCATTGTCTTATTATGAAGAGAAGGTTCCCAGTACAAACGCAGATAGACTTTATTTCTTGAAGCAGCATACGCTAATTGAAGAAATGAATTTTGATCCTACAAATGAAGATTATGTGATTACTGGATATAAAAAACAATAAAAGGAAGTATGTAAGAATGTCAGATATTTCATCATTGGTTAAAGACGTAGAGGAGACGTTATCACCATATTTTAAACAAATAGAAGAAATTGCGTATTTAAATCAAGAAAAAGTTTTAAATGCCTTTCATTACGTTAAAGCTACAGAAAGTGATTTAGTAGGGAGTACAGGCTATGGATATGATGATTTTGGTCGGGATCATCTAGAAGATATCTATGCCCATACGTTTAAAGCTGAAGATGCGATTGTACGCCCACAAATAATTTCAGGCACACATGCGATTACTTTAGCACTGCAAAGTACACTTAAATACGGCGATGAACTATTGTATATTACTGGAAGTCCATACGATACGTTACTTGAAGTGATTGGTGTAAATGGAAATGGTATTGAAAGTTTGAATGAACATGGAATTGAATATAATGAAGTTCCTTTGAAAGAGGGACAAATAGACATTCAGTCCACACTCGAAGCAATATCAGAAAAAACAAAAGTAGTAGCTATTCAACGTTCCAAAGGTTATGACCAAAGACCTTCCATCGCTATCAAAGAAATTGAGACAGCAATTCAAGCCATTAAAGCGCGATACCCTAATATTATAATCTTTGTGGATAATTGTTATGGAGAATTTGTCGAAGAACGTGAACCTATTGAAGTTGGTGCAGACTTGATAGCAGGTTCATTAATTAAGAATCCAGGTGGCGGTTTAGCTAAGATAGGTGGTTATATCGCTGGACGTAAAGACTTAATCGAACGTTGTGGCTATCGATTAACAGCGCCTGGTATTGGTAAAGAAGCGGGCGCATCATTGTATTCGTTACAAGAGATGTATCAGGGCTTCTTTCTAGCACCGCATGTAGTTAGTCAAAGCTTGAAAGGTGCATTGTTTACGAGCTTATTATTAGAAAAAATGAATATGCAAACAGTTCCTAAATATAATGTTAAACGTACGGATTTAATACAGACCGTTCAATTTGATACGAAAGAACAAATGATAGCATTTTGCCAAAGTATACAACACGCTTCACCAATCAATGCACATTTCAGCCCGGAACCAAGCTATATGCCGGGTTATGAAGATGATGTAATCATGGCTGCTGGTACTTTTGTTCAGGGGTCTTCAATTGAATTGTCTGCAGATGGACCGATAAGACCACCATATGAAGCATATGTTCAAGGTGGATTAACTTATGAACACGTTAAATTGGCTGTTACTCGTGCAGTTGCGAATTTGAAGGAACAAAACTTAATATAGATGCTTAATGGGAGTGGTTCAGAATTTTTTAAATTCGTCGTCCGCTCCCATCTTGCTTTACTTGTGTAATTTCTTAATGAAAATCTCTCTGCTGGGCCCCGCCCGCAAGGATGACTAGAACTGAGAAGGCGCTTAAATTAAGCTTTTCTCAGTTCAGTCAGCTACTGCGAATTTGCGAAGTAGCACCATTATATTATTTATATCACAGCTTCTTTTCTGAAAAAATATTATATAAATGAGTCTATATTAACTATTGAAAAGAGCTTGAAATTAATATTAAATATAGATTTGGATTTTTCATGTAAGAAAACCTAACATATTTTTGTAATGCGATTAAAACTATGCTAAATTTATATCAAGTTCAAAAGTAGAGGTGAGGTTATGAATGTCTAACGATAAAATCAGACGTAATATGGCCGTGTTCTCTATGAGTGTTGTTTGTAAATTAACAGAACTCACTGCAAGACAAATCCGCTACTATGAAACACATGAACTTGTCATGCCCGAGCGTACAGAAGGAAACAAGCGATTATTTTCGTTAAATGATTTAGAACGTCTTCTTGAAATTAAATCTTTGATTGAGAAAGGATTTAACCTTAAAGGGATCAAGCAAATCATAACTAATAATCAAGGGCATCTTACATCAGATGAACAAGAGATTAGAAAAAGAATGATTGTTGACGCAACGCAGAAACCACACGGTGAAGCTTTGCCAATAAATCGTGGCGATTTATCACGGTTTATTAAATAAATTTTTGGAGGATTTCTACCATGCCTAAACGTACATTTAGTAAAGACGATATTCGTAAGTTTGCAAAAGAAGAAAACGTTAGATACTTAAGATTACAATTTACAGATATCTTAGGTACAATCAAAAACGTTGAAGTACCAGTTAGCCAATTAGAAAAAGTATTAGATAACGAAATGATGTTTGATGGTTCATCAATCGAAGGTTTCGTACGTATCGAAGAATCTGACATGTATTTATGCCCAGATTTAGATACTTGGGTTATCTTCCCTTGGACTGCTGGTCAAGGTAAAGTAGCTCGTTTAATTTGTGATGTATATACGACTGATGGTGAACCATTTGCTGGTGACCCACGTAACAACTTAAAACGTGTGTTAAAAGAAATGGAAGATATGGGCTATACAGATTTCAACTTAGGGCCTGAACCTGAATTCTTCTTATTTAAATTAGACGAAAAAGGTGAACCAACATTAGAATTAAATGATAATGGTGGTTACTTCGATTTAGCACCAACAGATTTAGGTGAAAATTGCCGTCGTGACATCGTATTAGAACTTGAAGATATGGGATTCGATATCGAAGCAAGTCACCACGAAGTTGCGCCAGGACAACATGAAATAGACTTTAAATATGCAGATGCGATTACTGCTTGTGATAACATCCAAACATTTAAATTAGTTGTTAAAACAATTGCACGTAAGCATAATTTACATGCAACATTCATGCCAAAACCATTATTCGGTGTTAACGGAAGCGGAATGCACTTCAACGTATCATTATTTAAAGGTAAAGAAAATGCATTCTTCGATCCAAATGGTGAAATGCAATTAACAGAAGATGCTTATCACTTTACTGCAGGTATCTTAAATAATGCACGTGGATTCACAGCTGTTTGTAACCCATTAGTAAACTCTTATAAACGTTTAGTTCCTGGTTATGAAGCACCTTGTTATATCGCTTGGAGTGGTAAAAACCGTTCACCATTAGTACGTGTGCCATCTTCAAGAGGATTATCAACTCGTATTGAAGTACGTTCAGTAGACCCAGCTGCTAACCCTTACATGGCATTAGCAACAATCCTACAAGCTGGTTTAGATGGTATTAAGAACAAAACTAAAGTTCCAGAACCAGTTAACCAAAATATTTATGAAATGAACCGTGAAGAACGTGAAGCTGTGGGTATCCAAGACTTACCTTCAACACTTTACACTGCTTTAAAAGCTATGCGTGAAAATGACACAGTTAAACAAGCGTTAGGTAATCACATTTACAATCAATTTATAAACTCTAAATCAATTGAATGGGATTATTACAGAACTCAAGTTTCTGAATGGGAACGCGATCAATACATGAAACAATATTAATTCGCTAAGCAAATCGGGGAAAGACTTAGTGGTATAAGGAGTTAAGGCATTTTGCCTTAGCTTCTTTTTCTTGTTGGAAAAGCTAAATTTACTTGACCATTTTTGTGAAGAAATTGAAATTGGTCAAGTTTTGGTCAAGTACACTTTAAAAAACATTCTTAATATATTTCTCAAAGTTATTTTAGCATCATCATTCATTTTTTTAGTTACATGACTATACTTTTCATTCAAAGCACTCAAACTGTATAACTTGACTATGAAAGTATCTAGAGAAAAATTATTAAAGCAACAATTAGATTTGATAGTCAAAGATTCTACTTTGGATATTCAAGATAAGCTAGAAAATAAGTTAGTTGAGGCAGTGGATAGAGAAGTTGAAAGACAGGCACACATTCTTGGTGAACATGTAAAAATTGATGATACTGAAGTGAAAGCAGTTGTGAATAGTAACTTCAAGGGCGTGAACTGGTCAACTAGATTATGGCAAGATATGGCTGTAGTTCAAAAAGAAGTGGAAAGAACAACGAGTAATGTGTTGCTTAGAGGTAGACATCCTAATGAGTACGTATCTGAGTTTAAAAAGCAAACACATTCCACTACTTATAATGCTAGTAGATTATTAGTTACTGAATCAGCACGTGTTCAGGCTGAGTCACAGAAGCTAACTTATCTAAAAGAATTAGGTGAAGATGGCGAATATAAATATGTGGCTAAAATAGACAAGAAAACATCTAAAATTTGTCACTCTTTAAATGACAAAGTATTTAAAATAAAAGATATGACACCTGGTGTAAATGCTCCGCCAATGCACCCTTGGTGCAGAAGTACTACAGTACCGCATGTGGGAAACTGGCGGGATAAATTCTTTATTGAGCGTAAAGGTAAATATCGAGTTGAGGATAAAGAATTAGTAAAAGAAAAATTACAAGAAAAAGCAAAAAAAGAAATGCTCGAAATGATAGATAATGGTAAAATAAAGATAGAATTGAATAACGAAAAGCAAGAACGCCATATTTTAAATACAAAAGCATACGATAATAAGAAATATAATTCTTCTATCTTGCCAAGTTATATTACACTGGATCCTAAGGAGATTGAAAAAATAACTAAAAAAGAATTTATTAATTTTCCTGTATTATTTGATGATGAGGGGAAATTTAGAAATAAACAGATTATTAACTACAACAAGATAATAGGCAAATCTTATGTAAATGATAAATATATTGAAACAAAATTAGGTAAAGTTCATTATTCTAAAACTGGTTTTCATGTGGTACCTTACATTAAAAAGGAGTGATTAATTTGAATTTACAATATTACTTAGGAAAAATTGTCAAATTAACTCTTACTAATAATAAAGTATTAGTTGGAAAAGTGACAGGTTTTGATGATAAATATGATAATTTTGATGGATTTAATTCAATAGAAATAGATACAGGTAGTATTTTATACGATATAACAGAGAATAAAATTAAATCTATTGTTTTAAATTGAAAGCATCCTTTCTAAAATAAATAGAAAGTGGTGCTATTTTTATACACTTTTTTAACCTTCTACGGAAGGTTATTTTTTATGTCCAAAACGTGCTGATGACGTTATAAAAGCAAGTATGGAATAAAAAGTCGACAGACTATAAACGGAGGTATATCTCATGGAAAACAACCAAAGTAATATTACTGAAGAAACAAAAAGCAATGAGAATTTAGAAACACCTAATGAACAAGCCCAACAAAATGAGAAAACATTTTCCCAAGAAGAAGTATCTCAAATGATTAAAGATCGTCTAGCTAGAGAAAGAAGAAAATCTGATGAGCGTATTAAAGACGCTATTCAAGAAGCTGAAAAACTGGCCAAGATGAATAAAGACCAAAAAAGTCAATATGAGATAGAAAAACTTTTGAAAGAGAATGAAGCATTAAAAGCTGAGAAGGCATTATCTCAAATGAGAAATGAAACGCGTTCAATGCTTAGCGAATCAGGTGTAGAAAACTTTGATGATCAAATCATAAATGTATTAGTGAATTCCGATGCAGAAACAACAAAGAAAAATGTTGAATCATTTACTAACTTATTAAATCAAATGGTTAAAAGTAACGTTGAGAAAGCATTACGACAAAATGCACCAATTAATACTCAAACAACTGGTATGACAAAGCAAGATATTTTGTCAATTAAAGATGATGTGCAACGGCAAAAGGCAATTGCACAAAATATAAATTTATTTTCTTAACTAAATGGAGGTTAAAAATATGGTAGCAGAAGAAAATGTAATTTTAAAAGAACAAGATATAATACTATTGCACCATGAGGCTCTTGAACATTACTTGATGAACAAGTACAATTATAGTTACGATTTTACTCATAATAAAGTTAACTCCAAATATAACTATGAAACATTTATAAAAAAGGAGTCTTAAAATGTTAAGTCTACATAAAGTTTTTGAAAACAAAGATCTTATAAAATACGAATATATTCCAGAATGTTTGATTGAAAATGGAACAGGTGAAATTGTTGTAAAAAAAACTAATAGTAAAGTTGAAAGTTTTAAATTATCTAACTTAGAATTAAAATTTAATAGCTTAAATTATCGTAATAAAGCTTTTATAGCTATTAAAGAAGATTATTTTCCTACTAATTATAAAATAGCTTGGTATTAATTTAGCATCCTTTCAACCTATATAAATAGAAAGTGGTGCTATTTTTATACACTTTTTTAACCTTCCACTGAAGGTTATTTTTTTGTCCAAAACGTGCTGATGACGTTATAAAAGCAAGTATGGAATGAAAAGTCGACAGACTATAAACGAAGGTATATCTCATGGAAAACAATCAAAGTAATATTACTGAAGAAGCAAAAAGCAATGAGAATTTGGAAACACCTAATGAACAAGCCCAACATAATGAGAAAACATTTTCCCAAGAAGAAGTATCTCAAATGATTAAAGACCGTCTAGCTAGAGAAAGAAGAAAATCTGATGCAGTCTGGGACATAAATAATATAATAATGCTATCTAGCAAATTCGCAGTAGCTGACTGAACTGAGAAGGCGCTTAAATCAAGCTTTTCTCAGTTCTAGTCATCCTTACGGGGGTGGGACGACGAATTTAAAAGAATTCTGTCCCACTCCCACTTAAAATTCAATGTTAACGTGGTAGTGAATGTGATTAACATGATTGCTTAAACTTTTATAAGGAGAATAAAAAAGTGGAATTTAATATTATAGTCACTATAGAAAAACGAGAGCCATCTAAAAAAGAAAAAATTATAGCACTCTTTGGATTAATTGTAATTATAGCCGGTATTTATTATAAGCTACATTAAAAAACAGGATTTCCTTTTCAGGAAGTCCTGTTTCTCTATTATCAAATTAACTCTAATAACTTATCTACATTTTCTTCGGTAGTAGCCCAACTTGTCGCAAATCGTACGACACGATGATTATCGTCATATTTCTCCCAAATCGCGAACTTCACTTTTTGTTTCAATTCATTAATCTTTTCTTCACTTAGCACGAAGAATTGTTGATTGGTAGGTGAATCGAAGTAGAGTTGATAGCCTTTTTCAAGGAATCCTTTTTTCATTTTATTAGCCATATTGATGGCATGACGGCTAATATCTAAATATAAATTATTAGTGAATAATTCCAGAAATTGTACGCCTACTAAGCGACCTTTAGCAAGTAATGCACCATGTTGTTTGATTCGAGTGGTAAAGTGTTTTGGTTCATTGTTTTTAGTGAACACGATGGCTTCACCACATAGCGCACCTATTTTAGTACCACCTATATAAAAGATATCGCAGTATTTAGCAATATCTTCAAAAGTCAAATCACTTTGATCACTCATTAAGCCATAACCTAAACGTGCACCGTCCATAAATAGTGGTACTTGATGTTCTTTGCATACATCGGAAAGATTTTTCAATTCCTCTTTAGTATATAAAGTACCGTATTCTGTCGGATGCGAAATATAGACCATTCCAGGAAAAACCATGTGTTCGCGTTTGAAATCATTGTAAAATGTATCTAAATATTCATTCACTTCTTTTGGTCTGATTTTACCTTCATGAGATGGTATTGCTAACACTTTATGACCACTAAATTCAATCGCACCTCCCTCGTGTACGGCGACATGACCTGTATCCGCTGAAATTACACCTTCATATGGCTCTAATACGGAATTAATCACAACTTGATTGGTTTGCGTACCGCCAACTAAGAATCGTACAGTCGCTTCTGGACACTTAATGGCTGATTTAATTTTTTCTGCTGCTTGCTTTGAAAATTGATCATCACCATAACCAGAGGCCTGGATTAAATTGGTATCAAGTAATCGTTGTAATACGTTTTCATGTGCACCTTCAAGGTAGTCATTTTCAAAAGAAATCATATAATACCCCGCAATCTAAATAGTTTAATTATTCTGAAAATTTAATAGAATGACTTTAGTATACAATAATTTAGCACTTATGTGAATTTAATATTTTAAATATAAAATTGTAAGCGTTTTAATTAAAAAGGTGAAGTGTAAATTTATTTGCGATTTAAATGTAAAAAGACTATGATTTAAACAAATAAGTTGAAATGGAGTGTTATAAAATGAGCAAAATCAAATTTAAAAAAATTCAAGAAAAAACTCTGGATGAGCTAGAAAAAGAGATTAATGTTTATCTTGAAAGTGATGAAGGTAGCCAATATGAAGTTTTAAATATTTCGATTGATAAAGTAGAAGAACGTAAATTCCCCAATAATGAAGAAGTACTTAACGCAATTATAATATTAAATGCCAAGTAATATATTGATTGAATAGATAAATCCAAATTATAAAATTAAATAGGAGTATTATTTTATGAAATTTATGTTCGGCCCAGATTTGGGGACGTTTTTTACGATTATATTAGCACTAGGATTTGTGATAAATCTAATATTAGCATTTATTATCATTTTTTTAGAAAGAAATAGACGTAGTGCATCATCAACATGGGCATGGCTCTTTGTATTATTTGTTTTACCATTAATCGGGTTTATACTCTATTTATTTTTTGGAAGAACAGTTTCAAAAAGGAAAATGGAGAAAAATAATGGTAAAGAATTGGATACATTTAAAGATCTAGTAGATGAACAAGTTAAACAATTCGATGCATATCGTTATCAAACTCATAATCAGCAAGTAACGAAACATAGGGATCTTATTAGAATGTTATTAAACAAGCAAGATGCATTTCTAACAGAAGAAAATCATATTGATTTATTTACGGATGGCCACAAGCTTTACGACAAAGTGATTGAAGATATTTATAATGCGAAAGACTACATTCATTTAGAATATTATACATTTGAACTTGATGGCTTAGGTCATCGTATAATAGATGCATTAGAAACAAAACTTAAAGAAGGTTTGGAAGTTAAAATATTATATGATGATGTGGGTTCTAAGAAAGTAAGAATGTCAAAATTTCATCATTTCCAATCACTAGGTGGCGAAGTTGAAGCCTTTTTTGCCTCTAAGTTCCCACTTGTCAATTTTAGAATGAATAACCGGAATCATAGAAAGATTATAATTATTGATGGACAAGTAGGATACATCGGAGGATTTAATATTGGTGATGATTATTTAGGACTTGGTAAGTTAGGGTACTGGAGAGATACGCATATTCGTGTTGAAGGTAATGCCATCGATGCATTACAAATACGTTTTATTTTAGATTGGAATTCACAAGCACATCGTCCACAATTTGAATATGATGAGAAATATTTCCCTGCAAAGAATCAGCATAAAGGTAAATCAGCTATACAAATTGCTTCAAGTGGACCTGCTTTTGAGTTACATCAAATAGAGTACGGCTATACTAAAATGATTATGAGCGCCAAAAAATCTATTTATATGCAAAGTCCTTACTTTATTCCAGATCAATCCTATATCAATGCACTGAAAATGGCGGCGAATGCTGGCGTAGATGTACATTTAATGATTCCATGTAAACCAGATCATCCATTCGTATATTGGGCGACGTTTTCAAATGCTGCTGAACTATTAAATAGTGGTGTGAAAATTTATACGTATCAAAATGGTTTTATCCACTCTAAAGTTATGATAATTGATGATGAAATATGCAGTGTTGGTTCCGCTAACATGGACTATCGTAGTTTCGCATTAAATTTTGAAGTGAATGCATTTATCTATGATGAAAATATCGCCAAACAAATTAGAACTGCTTATGAAGAAGATATTAAAAAATCTAAATTATTAACATTAGACGCATATAATAAACGTCCACTTTCAATTAAAATAAAAGAAGATATAGCAAAATTAGTATCACCAATATTATAGTATTCAGAATAAGAACATACACAAACTAATCTAATAAGATTACTTGTCGGTCATTGCCGGTTAAATGGAGAAGACATTTTGTTTCTCTATTAAATCTAATGGATTAAGCTATTTATGAGATTAAGCGACACTGAGTTGCTTAATCTTTTTTGCTATTTTGTCATGATTTTACTATGACAAATGTCATAGTAAAGTCATGACATTATGAACTAATTTCAGCTTCGATAAAAGAATAAGATAGATGTATAAATGATAAGGATGTGAGTTCGTAATGATAAATATCAACCAATTGAATAAATCGTTTGGCCTGAAGACTATATTAGATAACATTACTTTAAATATCGAAGAAGGAAAATGTACAGCTTTAATCGGAAAAAATGGCGCAGGCAAGTCAACATTAATTGATATACTAATTGGTCATAAACATGCGAATAGTGGATCTATTGAGGATACATCAAATCTAATTTCGTCGAAGAATATGGGGATATTATTTCAAACTACACATTTGCCTAAGCTCATTAAAGTGAAAGAGTTATATCATTTATATGCACAATTATATCCAAATCCCATGACATTTGAAACGTTTCAAAGATTAACGCATTTTACGGATGTCCAAATGAATCAATATGCTAATAAATTATCAGGAGGGCAAAGAAGAATATTAGATTTTGTACTCATTTTAATAGGAAAGCCTCAATTCTTAATATTAGATGAACCAACCACTTCAATGGATATTGAAACGAGGGAACATTTTTGGAATTTGATTAGTTATCTCAAACAAGATGGAATGACCATATTGTATACGTCTCATTATATTGAAGAAGTCGAAAGGATGGCTGACAAAGTTGTGTATATAGAGCACGGTAAGGTTAAGCTTAATGATACACCGCAAAATATCTTGTTTAGTCAAAATAATTCTATTATTGAAGTCATGAAATATACAGAAGACCAATATCATCAACTTTCAGAAATATACCATATAGATATTATGAATAATAATTTAAAAATACATTCAGAAAATGTTGAGTCAGTCATTATGAACTTAATTAAAATCCAAATAGATTTAAACCAAATTACAATTTATAAGAAATCTTTACTGGAACATATGTTTTCAAATGAAGAAAGTGTGGTGCAATAGCTTATGTTAAAGACAATGACTTTACTCAATTTTGAATATAAATTATTGTTGCGACGTAAATTTTCGTCATTTATGGCATTTGTTTTTCCGCTTGCGTTCTACTTACTATTTACATCTTTAATTGATATGCCAGAAGATGCAAAAAAAGTTTTTTATAAAGAATATATGTATAGTATGACTGTATTTAGTTTAATGGGCTTCTGTTTAATGCAATTTCCATTAGAAATTATAGATGAAAGGAATAATGGATGGTATAAAAAAATAATATCTACACCCATCACTGCACTAAATTATTATTTAGCTAAAATACTTAAAACAATGACTTTATTTTTTATTTCAATTGTACTTTTATATAGTGTGGCCCATTTCTATAAAGGTGTATCACTTAAACCAAGTGAATGGATCTTATCTGGTGTAACACTATGGTTAGGTGCTAGCATGTTTCTAACTTTAGGTTTAATTATTACGCAATTTAATGAAACACAGAAAGCGAGTAGTATAGCAAATTTACTTAATATTGTTTTAGCGATTATTGGCGGTTTATGGTTCCCAGTAAGTACGTTTCCAGATTGGATGCAAACCATTACTAAGTTAACACCAACGTATCATTTACGTCATTTGGCACTTGAACTAGGTAAAGGTCATGGCTTTAATCTTCAATCGTTCCTTATTTTAGGTATTTATAGCATTATTTTTTTAGGTATTGCATTATTAATTAATAAGAAGAAAGAGGTGGATTAAATGAAACGTAGTTTAGGCGCTAAAATGGGAGAAATTTCATCTTTAATTTACTTAATATTTCCTTATTATGGTTTATATTTAACGTGGAGACATGAAAGCTTTTTCATTAATCTTTGTATAGTCATCATTTTTACGATTGCATATGCAGGGTTAATTCTATTTCATGAAACATTGAGCCACCGAATGAACTTAATTTTGTTCATTATTCACTTTTTAGCGATTATCTATTTTGTATATGCATATAATCCGTCATTGAGCTTATTTTTCTTCTTCAGTGCTTTTGCAATACCATTTTTATTTAAAAAAGGGATTAAATCAATCGAATTTGTTTTATTAATAAGTTCAATGATTGCTTGTATCATCATCACAACTATACATTCCAATCACTTATATGTTGTGAGTATTATTATATATTATATTGTCATTTTAGCGATATTGTTTGGTAATTTTAAAATTGTGAAAGAAAGACAATATCGTCAACAAATTGAGGAAAAGAATAAATATATTAATATTTTAATTGCAGAGCAAGAACGCAACAGAATCGGTCAAGATTTGCATGATACATTAGGTCATGTATTTGCAAGTTTAAGTGTGAAATCAGAGTTAGCAGCGAAACTGATTGATAAAGATCCTCAAGCCGCTAAGAAAGAAATTTTAAATATAAATGAAATGTCGAAAGAAACATTGAAGAAAGTAAGGCACATTATCGAAAATTTAAAAGTACAAAGTTTTGAAGAGGAAATTCAATCAATAGCGCAAATATTACAGGATGCGAATATTCACTTTCATTTTGATAATAAAAGAGGCGCGAGTTCTCTTAATCCAACTAAACAAACCATATTATCTATGATACTTAGAGAAGCAGTTAACAATGTGATTAAGCATGCACAAGCCACTGAAATTAACGGTAAAATTGAAAGTAATGACATAGGTATTCAATTCACCATCAGTGATAATGGTATAGGTTTGAAACAACCTAATAAAGTGAATTTAAAAAGTATTAATGATAGGGTAGCGTTATTAAACGGTACTATTCATATCACTTCTAAACAGGGTACGACCATCGATATAATGATTCCGAGAGAAGGTATACAATGATTTCAATCGTGATTGCAGAAGATCAAAATATGTTACGTAAAGCAATGATACAATTAATTGAATTTCATGATGATTTAAAAGTAATCAATGATTTTGATAATGGTGTTGATGCATTGGAATGCATTACGCATAATCAGCCCGACATCGCTATTCTCGATATTGAAATACCAGGGATGACAGGCTTAGAGGTATTGTCGCAATTAAGAGAACACAAAGTTAAAACGAAGGTAATTATTGTTACGACTTTCAAAAGGCCTGGTTATTTCGAAAGAGCAGTTGCGAACGATGTCGACGCATATGTCTTAAAAGAACGCTCAGTCGACGATTTAGTTACCACCATTCACAAAGTTTTAAATGACGAAAAAGAATATAGTACATCTTTAATGACATCTTTATTTAAAGAGGCCAATCCTCTAACGCATAAAGAGCAAGTAATACTACGTGAGATTGGAGAAGGGTTAAGTAATAAAGAAATTGCGGATAAGCTTTATCTTTCAAATGGGACAGTAAGAAATTATATGTCTAACATTATTGATAAGCTCGAAGCGGAGAATCGTTTTGATGCTTGGAAAAAAGCGAACGATAAAGGTTGGATATAGTATTGGATTAATTTCATCAAATAGACTGCATAAAAGTGCAGAACATAAAACTGTGTTTAGGTTACTATACTTCAGTAACCGAAAACAGATGATTTTATGTTCTGCATTTTGTTTACAAAAAATCGCGTACGTTGAAGTTGAGCGCGACATTTTAAATATATTACTTATTCTTTTCTTGCTTTTCTAAATTGTCGACATGAGTAGCTAATAAACGTAACACTTGCGCTACTTTATCTGGAGGGGTGTCTTTTGACAAGGTATGCTCGAATACATTGCCATTTTGTGTTTGAACTTTATATATTAGACCGTGATGATCTATAATGACGTCTATAATTTCCATAATGACACCTCGCTAATTGATTTGATGATGAGGCTTTTGTAGCTACTTAAAAATCCATCCATTTTTATAATTAATTTTATACAATTAAGGTATTTCTTATACATACCACTAATTTTAAAAATTAACCTTAAATATAAAAAAATGTGGGAGTTAGACAGAATTTAATTTTAATTCATAGTCTCGCTCCCAATTAGCTTTACTTCTAAAATGTTTTATGCGATTCATTGTTGTACCATGCTCGAAATGATAACTAAAGTTGAGAAAAACGAATATAACAACTTTCTCAATTTAATTAGCCATTTCAAATATGATACGTCACCTTAAAAATAATAGTGTTGTCATTGTTGTTATTATTTGTTTTTTCTTTTACGTACGATCGATTGAATAATATAAGCAATAAATCCTACTAACACGCCTAATAATATCGCTACTACGACAGATACAATAATAGGTAATTTATAGACGATTTGAAGAATCACCCCGACAATAATAGCTATGATAACAGTTATAACTGTCACTAAATTTTCATTTTTCTCAGACATCTATGTCACTCCTAACGCATTTATTATAGCATGGTATGACTCAACAATTCACTTATTGCGTGTAAGGTTGAGTCTAACTTTGTTCAATAAAATTAAGAAGCCATTGACGATTAATTTTAATTTATATATGATATTTATTATTGAAATTAAAAGTGTAGGTGACAACTGTGAATTCGAAAAAATCCCTTAGCACCATAGTATTAGCAGTTTTAGTAATAGGCGTTTTAGCTTTTCAATTTATTAATCATACAGGTCCATTTAAAAATAGTGGCACGCAATCTTCATCAAATTCTACTAATATGAAAGATAAAGAAAAAGTACATGTAGAACGTGTGGTAGATGGTGATACCTTTGTGGCAACTAATGAAGACGGCAAAGAAATTAAAGTTAGGCTTATTGGTGTAGATACACCAGAAACAGTAAAACCTAACACACCAGTTCAACCTTATGGTAAAGAAGCGTCAAATTATAGTAAACAACATCTAAACGGAAAAGATGTATACTTAGAATATGATAAAGAAAAAGAGGATCGTTATGGACGAACTCTGGCGTATGTGTGGTTGAATGATAACACGATGTACAACGAAGAATTAGTAAAAAAAGGATTAGCACGTGAAAAGTATTTCTCACCAAATGGCAAATATCGTCATATATTCGAACAAGGCGAACAACAAGCTAAAAAAGATAAAGTGAACTTATGGAGTTAAAAATTTAAGCGATTGACACGTGTATCTGTAAAAAGATGGAATGTCAATCGCTTGTTTAATGCATTAATTATTAAAGCTATTTACAATTTTAGTCACCTGTTCTTCAGAAAGCGGATGCTTAGATAAATCAATTGCATTTTTGATTACCGCTTCAAGAGATGACTTAGTCGAAACAGTATCCACATATTGAGCACTTTCATCTGAACCTTCAATGATATTGACACTACCATCACTAAAGTAAACGACACCGATACTTTGTACTTTATGGTTAAAGTGATTTTCAATACCGTCTTTTAGAATTTTAGAATTAATTGCTGCCTGTTCATATGGATCATGATCATAAAATTCATAAATGACACGGTTACTTTGGATTTTTTCGATGAAAGTATAAATCTCACTTCGTGGTGAATCGAACTGACTATGATATTGTTTGCTAACATAATGACCAACAATTTGATTGACATCAGTTGTGTCGATTTGCATATCATCGTCAACTGGTGCATCAAAGTGATAAAATGTCTTTTGTTTCCAGTTTTTGACATCAATATTGATTAAACCAACATCTGAAACGACGATATAATCAAACGTTCTAGCATATTCAAAGAAAGGATGCTTAGTAGCTAAATTACTTGTCGTTATAATATCATAGAATTTTAACTTTCCTTCGTCTTTATACTTATCAAGTATGCCAGTTAAAACGTGCTTTGCGTTTCGTTTAGCATGTGAGCTTACGTCATTATTAGAACTAAGCATTTGATTTTTGAGTTCTAAATTTTCATTACTAAGCGACGCATTCTTTGTTACCATCTGATTTCTCGCGTAAACTTCTGTATCAACTCTATCTTGCATATAACGTTGATTTAAGATGAACGCTAAAATAAGAATAACGATGATAACAACCAAGATAATTGTTAATGTCATAATTCATCACCTATGTTCGAATTTTTCATTTTATATCACTCATTTATTGTAATCTTAAAGATGTGAGTGATATGAAATAACATATAAATTATATCTATTATATTTGCGTAGTTCAACAAAATATAAATTAAGTTAAATTGTTAAATTAATAAAAATAATCTAATTATTAGTCATATCAATCATTTTTTTAACATCATTTTTAACAATACTTCACAATTCGTAAATTGAAAACTCAAATCAGTATATGTATAATTAGTATATGAAAGCGTTTCCTTTGGAGGTAGTAATATGGAACATCAACAACATGTAGAAGAGCTAGTTAAAATATTAAAAAATAAATGTCGTACTTCATTCAAATTTCACGGGGAAGTCGCAATGCAGTTATTTTTAAGTGATAATTTTATTCTACCTTCTAGAGTCGACATTTGTGTAGAGCGCAAGCAACTCGTCGAAGTACTAAAAGTAATTCCTTCCACATATCAATTAAATTATTATGATAAAAATAATGCGTTAATGGATCGTAATCAACTAAGTGTTCCAGAAATAGCGCACATAGATATTACGTTTAACCAACAATTGTTAATAAATATCTTCATTTATGATGTGGTGAATGAAGAGTGGATATTTAGACTTGATAATAATATTCGTATTCCTATGAATAGCATATACTTTCATTCATTGACATGGGGCGTAGATTATATTAAGCCAGAAATTGTATTAATGTATGATTTATTAGATAACCAAAACTATCATCAATTACCTAACTACAAAATGGTTTTAGACTCTTTAAGCTATTATCAATTTGTAATTTTGAAAGTAGTTGTGGGTGAGCAACGTATAAAAGAAGCTTTAGCCAATAATCATTCATAAAAAACATCTAATATTTAAGTAAAATGTAAAGGAACATGATTACTTAAATACTAGATGTTTTTAATTATGCTCGCTTATTTAAGTTTTTTAAACAAACGCCGTGATAACAATATTTATATGTAGACAAAACAGCTTTATCTGCATCTTCAATTGAAATACCAAACATCATTGAAATTTCTGATGACCCTTGGTTAATCATTTTTAAATTGATATTGGATTCTGCTAAGGCATGCGTGATAGTGTTCGCTGTGCCAATCGCTTTATTCATACCTTCGCCAACAATCATTAATATGGCTAGATCATGCTCGATACTTAATTCATCGACATCACAACGTTTACGAATCGCATTGAGTACATCTTTCTCTTTACCTTTTAATTGATGCGTACGGAGAATGATACTGATGCTATCAATCCCTGAAGGCATATGGTCGAATGAAATATTATAGTCTTCTAATATTTCAAGTACCTTACGAGTGAAGCCAACTTGTCTGTTCATTAAATATTTTTTAATGTTAATTACAGTAAATCCTTTATCACAACTAATACCAATAATGACATTTTTATCACTTACATCTCTATCATGACGAATAAATGTTCCTTTATCTTGTGGGCGATTGGTATTTTTTATAACCACTGGAATTCTATGTTTATAAAGTGGTTGCAAGGCTTCATCATGGAAGACGCTAAATCCTGCATAAGACAATTCACGCATTTCACGATAGGTAATCTCTTCAATGAGATCGGGGTTTTGAATAATATTTGGATTCGCTTTGAAAATACCTGATACATCAGTGAAGTTCTCGTAAAGAGATGCTCTAATTCCTCTAGCAATAATTGCACCCGTAATGTCAGAACCACCTCTAGGGAAGGTAACAACGTAGTTATTCTTTGATACACCAAAGAATCCAGGGATAATAATTTTACCTTCAATATCTCTTAATTTACTTATCTGTTCATATGCTTCTTCTAAAATTTGTGCTTGTTGTGGTAAATCTGTTACTAGAATACCTGCATCTTTAGGTGAAAGATAAGTTGTTTTAAAACCTTGTGAATCATTATATGACGCAATTAATTGTGCATTAAAATTTTCGCCACAAGATAGAAGTGCATCATATAATCTTAAAGGTTCTTCTTTTAAAGTTGAAATAATCTCTTCTAATGTCTCGTCAATTACAGTTAATAACGACGTATCCATATCCAATTCTTGTAAGATATCAGCATATCGTTGAATAATTTCTTTCTTTTTATCCTGATAATTAAGGTTATTTAGCACTTTTTCGTATAAACGAACAAGAAGGTCTGTCGTTTTAACATCATCTTTGTGTCGCTTTCCTGGTGCAGATACAATGATAATTTTACGTTCTGGGTCACTATTTACGATATCTAGGACTTTTTTAATTTGTGTTGCATTTGAAACTGAACTACCGCCGAATTTTGCCACTTTCATATACCTAATCAACCTTTCTAAAAAATCAGAAAATTCTATTTAATTTTCTGATATCACGTGATAATATATAGCTAAGTATTTACATTTTATGCTAAAAAGTCCTATCAATTTAATATGGTTTAATAGTATACTAAAATAAAGTATATTTCAACAAGACAATTGTATTTCTCAATTATACAAATGGGGGAAGATAAAAATATGAAAGAATTAAATATTGCTTTACTTGGTCTAGGAACAGTTGGATCAGGCGTAGTTAAAATAATTGAAGAAAATCGACAACAAATCATTGATACGTTAAACAAAGATATTGTTATTAAACATATTTTAGTACGTGATAAAACTAAGAAAAGACCTATTAATATTAGCCGATATCATTTAACTGAAGATGTTAATGAAATTTTAAATGATGATTCCATTGATATTGTCATTGAAGTTATGGGTGGTATCGAGCCGACTGTAGATTGGTTGAGAGATGCGTTAAAGAGCGGGAAACATGTCATCACTGCAAATAAAGATTTATTAGCAGTACATTTAAAATTATTAGAAGATTTAGCAGAAGAGAAAGGACTTGCGTTGAAGTTTGAAGCGAGTGTTGCTGGCGGTATTCCTATTGTAAATGCAATTAATAATGGATTGAATGCGAATAATATTTCTAAGTTTATGGGAATACTCAATGGTACTTCTAACTTCATTCTTTCTAAAATGACGCGCGAACAAACAACGTTTGAAGAAGCACTTGATGAAGCACAACGATTAGGATTTGCTGAAGCAGACCCAACTGATGATGTAGAAGGCATTGACGCAGCGCGCAAAGTTGTTATTACGTCTTATTTATCGTTTAACCAAGTTATTAAATTAAATGATGTTAAGGTTCGAGGTATCAGCCAAACAACGCTATCTGATATCAATGTAGCTGATAAATTAGGCTATAAAATCAAACTAATTGGTAAGGGAACTTATCAAAATAGTAAAGTGAACGCATCAGTTGAACCAACATTAATACATAAATCCCACCAACTAGCTACAGTTGAAGATGAATATAATGCTATTTATGTCGTAGGAGATGCAGTAGGTGACACAATGTTCTATGGGAAAGGCGCAGGTAGCCTAGCTACTGGTAGTGCCGTTGTAAGTGACTTATTAAACGTTGCATTATTCTTTGAATCAAATACACATACATTACCGCCACACTTTGAACTGAAAACGGATGCAACACGAGAACTGATGGATACGGAAGATGTAGTATCCATTCAAGAGAAGTTAAATTATTATGTCGTTCTAAAAAGTGACTTATCAAAAGAAAAATTTGAATCATTATTGAAAGAAACGTTACCATTCCACAAATCACTACAGGTTGAACAGCGTGATGATCAATCTTATGGTGTAGTTATTGTTGGTTTAGATCAATCACCGGAAAGCGTTTTAAGTAAAGCTGATTTTAATATCGAGAAAATTTATCCAGTTGAAGGGGTTTAATGTTTATGAAAAGATGGCAAGGTTTAGTAGATGAGTTTAAAGCACATTTACCAGTTAATAGCGACACACCAAAGTTAACTTTAAATGAAGGTCATACACCATTGATTCATTGTGACAATTTATCGGACATGTTAGATATTGATTTATATGTAAAATATGAAGGTGCAAATCCAACAGGTTCTTTCAAAGATAGAGGAATGGTTATGGCTGTTACTAAAGCGAAAGAACAAGGGAAGAAAGTCGTCATTTGTGCATCTACTGGTAACACTTCAGCTTCCGCAGCTGCGTATGCAGCAAGAGCTGGACTAAAAGCAATTGTGGTTATTCCAGAAGGAAAGATTGCACTTGGTAAATTGTCGCAAGCTGTAATGTACGGTGCTGAAATCGTTTCAATTGAAGGAAACTTTGATGAAGCGTTGGAAATAGTTAAGGAAATTGCTAAAAATGACGAAGAGATTGAACTAGTTAATTCTGTAAATCCTTATCGTATTGAAGGACAAAAGACAGGTGCATTTGAAATTGTTGAGCAATTAGAACAAGCACCTGACATACTTGCAATTCCAGTTGGTAATGCTGGTAACATTACTGCTTACTGGAAAGGGTTTAAAGAATATCATGAGAAAAAAGGTAGTCAATTACCGCGATTATTTGGTTTCCAAGCAGAAGGTGCTTCACCAATAGTACAAAATAAAGTGATTAAAAACCCTGAAACAATTGCTACAGCTATTCGAATTGGTAATCCAGCGAGTTGGACTAAAGCTACTAAAGCGTTAGATGAGTCTAAAGGATTAATTGATAGTGTTACAGATGAAGAGATATTAGAAGCTTATCAATTAATGACATCTAAAGAAGGTGTGTTTAGTGAGCCGGCTAGTAATGCATCAATTGCTGGATTAATTAAATTACATCGTGCAGGTCGACTACCTAAAGGTAAAAAAGTAGTGGCAATTTTAACTGGTAATGGATTAAAAGATCCTGACACTGCTATTTCGATTTTAGATAATCCGATTCAACCGCTTCCTAACGATAAATCAAGTATTATTGATTACATAAAAGGGGCTTTGTAAAATGAGCGAACAATTGCACTTAAAGATACCAGCGTCTACGGCTAATCTAGGCGTTGGTTTCGATTCAATAGGTATGGCTATAGATAAATATTTGCATCTCTATGTGGAACGAATTGAAGGGGATAATTGGGAATTTACGTATCTGAATTCTGAATTAGCGTCACTTCCTAATAGTAAGGAGAATTATGTTTATAAAGTAGCGCAACAGGTTGCATCAAAATATAATGTTCAATTGCCTAGCTTAAGTATTTCAATGAGAAGTGACATTCCTTTAGCACGAGGCTTAGGATCTTCAGCATCAGCGTTAGTAGGTGCATTATATATTGCTAACTATTTTGGCAATATACAATTATCTAAATACGAACTACTTCAATTAGCAACAGAAATTGAGGGTCACCCCGATAATGTAGCACCTACAATATATGGTGGTTTGTTAGCAGGTTATTATAATCCCGAAACTAATGAAACGAACGTAGCACATATTGATGTACCAAACGTTGATATCATTTTAACTATACCTCCTTATGAATTAAAGACTGAGGACTCTCGTAATGTATTACCTGATCAATTTTCTCATAAGCGTGCGGTTCAAAGTAGTGCAATTAGTAACACGATGCTATGTGCATTAATTCAACATAATTATGAACTTGCTGGAAAAATGATGTCTCAGGATGGCTTTCATGAGCCATTTCGTCAGCATTTAATACCTGAATTTAAAGAGGTTAAAGCATTGGCTCAACAATACGATGCCTATGCGACAGTGATAAGTGGTGCAGGGCCTACAATATTGACATTGAGTCGTAAAGAGAAGAGCGGGCAATTAGTTAGAGCATTGAGACAACAAGTTGCGTCATGTCATTCTGAACTAGCTACAATTAATGAAATAGGTGTTGTAGAAGAAATTGTGTATCCTTCATAAATTTTATTGTAAAATATAAAAGAGTGAATTGTCGAAAGGAGTACACTTCAGATATGAATAATTATAAAATGGTTGTCATGGATATGGACGATACATTAATTAATAGTGAAAATAAAGTAAGTCAAGAAACAAAAGATTATTTAATAGATATTCAGAACCAAGGGTATAAAGTAGTGCTAGCTTCAGGAAGACCTACTGAAGGTATGTTGCCCATTGCTAAAGAACTTCAATTAGATGTACATGATAGTTACATCATTAGTTACAATGGTGGCAAAACAATCAAAGTGTCTACAGAAGAAGTAGAAGTGAGTCAAAGTGTATCGAAGAAAAATTTTGACCTTATTGCAGATTTTTGTCGTAAACACCATTTCTTAATATTGACTTATCAAGACGGATACATCATTCATGATGGTGATCACGAATATAGAGATATTGAATCTGAACTTACGGAACTACCTATGAAGCGCGTCGAAGATATTAAAGCATATATCAAAGAAGATGTACCTAAAGCAATGGGTGTTGATTATGCTTCGAATATCTCTAAAGTACGTGACGACCTGCATGGACGTTTTAATTCGGAAATAGACGTGACAACAAGTAAACCATTCTTTTTAGAATTTATGGCTAAAGATGTTTCTAAAGGTAATGCGATAAAAGCTTTATGTGAGAAAATGAATATATCATTATCTGACGTGATTTGTTTTGGAGATAGTTTGAATGATCAATCTATGTTTGAAGTCGTTGGTTGTGCGATTGCAATGGGAAATGCCAATGAAGAACTTAAAGCGATTGCGGATAAAATAACGTTAGATAACGATTCTAATGGCATACCAGAGGCATTGAAAGAACTTTTATAGTACAAAATAAGGCATGAGAAATGAGTGCGGTCTATGTTCATCATTAAAACTATGATGAACAAGCCATGCTTATTCTCATGCCTTTTTATATTTATTTAGCAGTATGTGTCCATTCATGTTTACCTTTATAGCGCTTAACATAAGCATAAACTTGGTCCGCAGCATAATCTAAATTGGTATAGACTGTAATAGTAAACGCAGACTGATTTTCACCAAATGGCTCTGTACTAAATACATCCTTTAAATGCGTAAACAAATTCTCCATTTGGTCATGTTCAAGGCTAGGGTACTCTCTTAAAGTACGTTTTAGCAATTGACCATTTTTTTCCTCGAGAGATTGTACAACGATAACGAAACGTTCTTCACTTTTAATGACATCATCAAATAAGTTTGTTTGACCAACCATTTTGCTATTCACCTCTAAGTCATCATCTTTACTATTATTATACTAGATAACTGATTTTTCGAAAATAATCAATATATTGTAACTATAAAAATACGAGAAATAAAAAGCGGTTAATCCACTTTTTGTTTCTCGCACTCAATGATTTAATTAATCGTTATGATAATGATGTGGTGTAATATCCATATCATTTAATTTTACAAATTTTGTTTTTCTGATTATTTTATGAGCTAAGAAAATAAGCCCTAAGATAATGATTGGCAGAATATTAACGAAGAATTTGCCTATATTACCATCAAATAAATCTCCAATAGAATTACCAAAATATAAGAAAATTAAAGTTGCAAATACTAAAATTGGTCCTAGTGGATATAAAGGTGATTTGTAAGGTAATAGTTCATTAATATCTTGACCTTGGCGTTTAATTGCCCTACGTAATCTAACTTGAGCCCACGAACTAGCTGCCCATACAATAATGACCAATGAACCTATAATATTTAATAAGCTAAACACAGCATTTGAATAGAAATTAGCAATAATGATAATTGCGACAATTAAAATGTATGTTGTTACTAATGCACGTAATGGTAGTTTAGATTTATCATTTAATTTACTTAAGAATTTAGGTGCTTGTTTCTCATCACTTAAAGAGAATAACATTCTACTTGTAGTGTAGACACCTGAATTTGTCGCTGATAATAATGATGTCAAAATAACAGCATTGATAACTGAAGCGGCAAATGCAACACCAATTCTATCAAATACAATTGTAAAAGGACTTTGTGAAACGGATTCATTCTCATTTAATAATAATGGATCTGTATATGGAATAATAGCCGCAATGACACCTATAGATAATACGTAGAATAATAAAATTCTCCAGAATACTTGTTTAACAGCTTTAGGCATTGTCTTTTGTGGATTGTCAGATTCACCAGCAGTTACTGCTACAACTTCAGTACCACCAACTGAGAAGCCGGCTACTAATAGTACGCCTAAGAAACCAGATAGACCGCCTACGAATGGGGCGTCACCTTTTGTATAATTTTCAAAACCATACGTGTGACCACCTAAAATACCGAAAATCATCAAGAAGCCAACAATGATAAATATAATAATAGTTACAACTTTTATGAGTGATAACCAAAATTCAGTTTCTCCAAAGGCTTTAACCGTAAAAATATTTAATAAAAATACAATAGTTATAAAAATTAAGCTCCAAGTAAGTGGACTAAAGAATTTGAATACGTCCCAATAATAAAGCACATTTGAAGCTACCATTACATCTACGCTAGATACTAATGACCACATAATGTAATATAACCATCCCATAGTGAAGCCAAGAGAAGGGTCTACAAATCGCGTTGCGTAAGAACTGAATGATCCTGAAACAGGGTAAAAAGTTGCTAGTTCACCGATTGATGACATTAAAAAGTAAAGCATTACTCCGATTAATAAATAAGCTAAAATAGCGCCCCCAGGACCCGCTTGAGCAACAACACTACCTGTTGCTACAAAAAGCCCTGTACCAATTGCGCCACCTATAGCAATCATAGATATGTGTCTTGAGTTAAGACCACGTTTCATATTGTTATCTTCCATATGATGACTCCTAATTCTAAAATTTAAAATATACAAACCATTTTAATCCTTTTGAAGACAGTATTCAATAACTTTTGAACAATTTAGCTTAAAAATTTTAAATTTTCTGACTTTTTACAGATTATTGAAAATGTTTCAATTATAGGACTTATGGGTTTATTAATAGTAGATTCTAAATTATAATTATTATAAATAAGTGAAAGGGGAATTAACTATGGCGAAAGATGATAAAAGATTGACTGGTTTGTTTGGGCACCCAGTTTCAGATAGAGAAAACAGTATGACAGCTGGTCCGCGAGGTCCTCTATTAATGCAAGATGCTTATTTCTTAGAGCAAATGTCTCACTTTGATCGTGAGGTCATTCCTGAACGTCGTATGCACGCGAAAGGTTCAGGTGCATTTGGTACCTTTACTGTTACAAATGATATTACAAAATATACAAATGCTAAAATCTTTTCAGAAGTAGGGAAACAAACAGAAATGTTTGCACGTTTCTCAACAGTAGCAGGTGAACGTGGCGCTGCCGATTTAGAAAGGGATATCCGAGGATTTGCACTAAAATTCTACACTGAAGAAGGTAACTGGGATTTAGTAGGTAACAATACACCTGTATTCTTCTTTAGAGATCCTAAATTATTTGTGAGTTTAAACCGTGCCGTTAAAAGAGATCCACGTACTAATATGAGAAGTCCACAAAATAACTGGGACTTCTGGACTGGTTTACCTGAAGCGTTACACCAAGTTACTATTTTAATGTCTGATAGAGGTATGCCAAAAGACTTCCGCCATATGCATGGTTTCGGTTCGCACACATATTCTATGTACAATGATGAAGGTGAACGTGTATGGGTTAAATATCATTTCAGAACGCAACAAGGTATCGAAAATTATACTGATGATGAAGCGGCTGAAATTGTAGGTCAAGACAGAGAATCTTCTCAACGTGACTTATATGATGCAATCGAAAACGGCGATTATCCTAAATGGAAAATGTATATCCAAGTCATGACAGAGGAACAAGCTAAAAATCACCCAGATAATCCATTTGATTTAACTAAAGTATGGTACAAAGGTGATTATCCATTAATTGAAGTCGGTGAATTTGAACTTAACAGAAACCCTGAAAACTATTTTATGGATGTAGAACAAGCTGCGTTCGCACCAACAAACATTATTCCTGGTTTAGACTTCTCACCAGATAAAATGTTACAAGGTCGACTATTCTCATACGGTGATGCACAACGTTATAGATTAGGTGTTAACCACTGGCAAATACCTGTAAACCAACCTAAAGGTGTTGGTGTTGAAAACATGTGTCCATTTAGTCGTGATGGCCAAATGAGATTCCTTGATGGTAACCAAGGTGGAGGCCCACATTACTATCCAAATAATAAAGGTGTGTATCAATCACAACCTGAATATAAAAAACCAGCATTCCCTGTAGACGGTGATGGCTACGAATATAATCAAAGACAAGACGATGACAATTACTTTGAACAACCAGGTAAATTATTCCGTTTACAATCAGATGATGCGAAAGAAAGAATCTTTACAAACACAGCAAATGCAATGGATGGTGTGAGTGAAGATGTTAAACATAGACATATCCGTCATTGCTATAAAGCTGATCCAGAATATGGTAAAGGTGTTGCCAAAGCCTTAGAAATCGATATCAATGATGTTGATTTAGAAGGTACTAACGACGAAACTTACGAAAATTTTAAATAGTACTGAAAAAATTCAATTGCGTTGAACATTGTATTATGGTAAAATTTTAAATCGTAAGTATTCCTAGTTAAACAAGAAAGGATGTTAATTATGCGCGTTAATGTAACATTAGCTTGCACAGAATGTGGCGATCGTAATTATATTACTACTAAAAACAAACGTAACAATCCTGAGCGTATTGAAATGAAAAAATATTGCCCAAGATTAAATAAATACACGCTACACCGTGAAACTAAATAATATCTTATCTTTTAAATACGACAATAAAGATAAAGTTAACAATGGGAAGTAGGGCAGAAACAATATTTTCTCAAATTTATTTCATTGTCCTCCCCAGGCTAGGTTGACTAGGTTTGAAATAGCTTGGTTTAAGCGTATTTCAAATCATCAACTATTGCCAAAATGATAATAGAGGCTGAGACATTTTATTTTGTCTCAGCCTCTTTTCTACGATTAGTCAAATACTTATAATATGGCAGTTTTATGAGGGTTCTCATTAGGCTGCTTTCTTAATTTGACGTAATAATTGATATGATAATGATCGTAAGAATACTGTCCATTTATAATAGTCATGATCATTCAAAATAAACGTTTTCTCGTTTTTAATGATCACGAATGTTTGCAATTAATTTATTAAATTGAGTTATTCGTCTTGTAAATTTAAAATCATATGTTATTATATAAAACGTAATAATTACGATTTATAAAAATAGGAGTGACTCAAATGGCAAAAAAATCTAAAATTGCTAAAGAAATGAAAAGAGAAAAATTAGTAAATCAATATTATGAATTACGTCAAGAATTAAAAGCAAAAGGAGATTATGAAGCATTACGTAAATTACCACGTGATTCTTCTCCAACACGTTTAACTCGTAGATGTAAAGTGACAGGCCGTCCAAGAGGTGTCATGAGAAAATTCGAAATGTCTAGAATTGCATTTAGAGAACATGCACATAAAGGACAAATTCCTGGTGTTAAAAAATCAAGTTGGTAAAATTCAAATCTAGTACTTTAGTCCATTTACAAGACAATTAAAACATTGTAAAGTATATAAGGGTGAGAAAATGAATGATTTTTAGTTTTGATATACTAAACGTTCGTTTTTACTTAATAAATATGATTGTATAGGGGCTAAAAAGTATGAAAATTTTTGATTATGAGGATATTCAATTAATTCCAAATAAATGTATCGTTGAAAGTCGTTCTGAATGTGATACAACTGTCCAATTCGGACCTAAAACATTCAAGTTACCTGTAGTTCCTGCAAATATGCAGACTGTAATGAGTGAAGAACTAGCGCATTGGTTTGCCAAAAATGATTACTTTTATATAATGCATCGCTTTGATGAAGAAGCTCGTATTCCATTTATTCAAAATATGCAAAATGAAGGTTTATTTGCATCTATATCAGTAGGTGTTAAAGCAAATGAATTTAAATTTATTGAAGATTTAGCTGACAAACAATTGACGCCTGAGTATATTACGATTGATATCGCTCATGGACACTCAGATTCAGTTATTAAAATGATTAAGCATATTAAAAAGCATATTCCTTCATCATTTGTAATTGCTGGGAATGTAGGTACGCCAGAAGGTGTTCGAGAACTTGAAAATGCAGGCGCTGACGCCACTAAAGTTGGAATTGGGCCAGGTAGAGTTTGTATTACTAAGATTAAGACTGGTTTTGGTACTGGTGGCTGGCAATTAGCAGCCTTAAACATTTGTAGTAAAGCAGCACGTAAACCTATTATTGCTGATGGTGGTTTAAGAACACATGGTGATATAGCCAAATCAATTCGTTTTGGTGCGAGTATGGTGATGATTGGTTCTTTATTTGCTGCTCACGAAGAGTCACCAGGTGAAACAGTTGAATTAGACGGTAAACGTTATAAAGAATATTTTGGTAGTGCATCTGAATTCCAAAAAGGCGAACATAAGAATGTAGAAGGCAAAAAAATGTTTGTTGAACACAAAGGGTCATTAAAAGATACTTTGACTGAAATGCAACAAGATTTACAAAGTTCAATTTCATACGCAGGTGGAAAAGATCTAAAATCATTAACAACTGTAGATTATGTTATCGTACGAAATTCAATTTTTAATGGGGACAAAGATTAAAATTTGAGTGGCAGGTGTACATTATCAAAAAATTCTTTTTACTTTCATTGGTATTGTTATTTGTAACTTTATTAATACCATTAAAAGAAAATCAAATACTAATAAATATTCAAAATGACGTAAGAAGTAAAGTTCAACAAGTAATGAACCAAGACTCAAGTGTTAAAAACAATGCACTAAAGACACCTAAAGATCAAGACTTTGCAATCAATAATATTCAAATGAATATGTCCAAAGACAAAGTTGAGCGTCAATTAGGTCAACCTAAAAGAGTAACATCTAACGAATATGGAACGAAATGGTATGCCTATTACAACAATGATTACGAAAACTTTGTTATGGTTAGCTATATTGATAATAAGGTCAATGCATTGTATAGTAATCAGAATGTCATTACTTCTAAATCTAAAGTGAAATATAACACACCTAAAGATGTCGTAAAAGAACGACTTGGTAAGCCGTTAAAAGAAATGGTTAAAGGCAGATATCGAATTGATATCAGTAGTGATGAATATGATGTTTTCCATGAGGATAATATTTATACAACTGTTTTTTATGATAAACATAATGACAATGGTGTTACCGCATTACTTCAAGTTAGTGATGCTATGGAAAAAAGATTGACTCAACACTATGGTGCACCATCCTCAACGTTAGAACAGAGTTTTGAATATCAAAATTATGATTTAGTTAATGCAGAGCGAAAACAACATGGACTGAATACATTAAGTTATGCTAAAGATGTGTCTAATACTGCGAGAAAGCATAGTGAAGATATGGTAAAACAGAATTATTTTGATCATAACAATTTAGATGGGGCATCCCCATTTGATAGATTAAAGGCTGATAACATTGACTTTAACGCTGCAGGTGAAAATTTAGCTTACGGTCAACAAAATAGTATATTTGCACATGAAGGATTAATGAATTCACTTGGTCATAGAAAAAATATATTGAATTCAAATTTTAAAACACTAGGGGTAGGCGTTGATTTTAATGATGAGCGTCAGCCATATTGGACAGAAAATTATACTGGGTAAGTGTTTTAAACCAACTTATTTAGGGTATCTTTTAGTTGATAAGGAAGTTGATATTATGACAACTAAAGATGTGAAAAAACTAGATATTCTAGACAAAGTTAAAGAAATTTTGAATAAAAAAGAAAATGAAAAGCAAAAGAACTAGCAAAGTCTACATTGTAAACTTTGCTAGTTCTTTATTTATTTCGATATATAAGAGAGAGGTAAACGTAAATTTTAAAATTTAGAACTACAATTCTCTATATAAACCAATCACTTTACCAATAACGGTTACGTTATCAAGATAAATTGGGCTCATTGTACTATTTTCAGGTTGTAATCTATAACGTGTTTTCTCTTTATAGAAACGTTTAACCGTTGCCTCATCATCTTCAGTCATAGCTACAATAATGTCTCCGTTTTCAGCAATGGTTTGACTTCTAACGATAACTTTGTCGCCGTCTAAAATGCCAGCTTCAATCATACTTTCACCAACAACATTTAAAATGAAAATGTCACTATTGTGTGTAGATGTTAAATGCTCTGGTAATGGAAAATATTCTTCAATATTTTCTACTGCAGTAATTGGAATACCAGCAGTAACTTTACCGATTACAGGAACGTAAATTGTTTCTTCCATGTTAACTGAATCATTCGTTTGTTCGCTAACAATTTCAATCGCTCTTGGTTTAGTAGGGTCTCTTTTAATATATCCTTTTTCTTCTAGTCGTGATAAATGGCCGTGGACAGTAGAACTTGACGCTAATCCAACAGCTTCACCGATTTCTCGAACACTAGGTGGATATCCTTTCGTTTGTACTACATGTTTAATATAATCATATATTTCGCTTTGACGTTTAGTTAATTCTCTCATATATAGGCACTCCCTAGTTTTATTTAACTATAGTATAGCATTTATTTATTTAATGAACAAACATTTGTTCGTTTTTGTGTTGACTAGGAACAGATGTTCTGTTAAAGTGTGTATACAAACAAATGTTCTAGAGGTGGAAGTAATGTTTAATAAATATAAAAATAAATTAATTACGAATATAGCTGTTGTATCAATATCTTGTGTTGTTTTTATAGTATTTTTCATGAATTTATATCATAACGCTCAAACGGAACAAACGTACGAAATCACTGATCATACAATTTCTAAACAGGCAATAATTAAAGATGATAATAAGAACGTAAATAATACGAATGGGGAACAAAATGACTACAAAGTGTTCGCCTTTGTCAGATAAGTATCAATTTTGAGGTCTATCGAAGCTATTGAAATGTCTATAGCTTTTGCCTAGGCCTCTTTTTTGTTATATTCTATGAAGTAAAAGAGAATGAAAAAGTTATATATAGAAAGAGTGATAAAGATGCCTAAAGATAATTTAAATATAGATAGAATTAATGAACTAGCTAAAAAGAAAAAAGAGCAGGGCTTGACGGAAGCTGAAGCTAAAGAACAATCAAAATTACGTAAAAAATATTTAGAAGCATTTAGAAAAGGATTTAAACAACAAATTGAAAGTACAAAAGTAATTGATCCAGAAGGTAATGATGTTACGCCTGAAAAATTAAAAAAAATTCAAGCACAAAATAAAAAGTAGTAAATTTAAAGTAAGGTTCTTTGAGACTAAACGATTATCAATTACACTATTTTTAAGTTATAATATAACAAATATGATTTAAATAGAAGGGAAGTATTAGAGATGTTTAACGAGAAAGATCAACTAGCGATAGATACTATTAGAGCTTTAAGTATCGATGCAATAGAAGAAGCTAATTCAGGTCACCCTGGGTTACCAATGGGCGCTGCACCAATGGCATACACGTTATGGACACGCCATTTAAATTTTAACCCTCAATCTAAAGACTATTTTAATAGAGACCGCTTTGTATTGTCAGCAGGCCATGGTTCTGCGCTATTATATAGCTTATTACATGTTTCAGGTAGTCTTGAATTAGAAGAATTAAAGCAATTTAGACAATGGGGCTCTAAAACACCTGGACACCCTGAATTCAGACACACTGATGGTGTTGAAGTTACTACTGGTCCTCTAGGACAAGGTTTTGCTATGTCAGTGGGTATGGCATTAGCTGAAGATCATTTAGCTGGTAAATTTAATAAAGATGACTTCAATATTGTTGATCACTATACTTACGTACTAGCATCTGATGGTGACTTAATGGAAGGTATTTCTCATGAAGCTGCTTCATTTGCAGGTCACAACCAATTAGATAAATTAATCGTATTATATGATTCAAATGATATCTCATTAGACGGGGAATTAAACAAAGCATTTTCAGAAGATGTAAAAGAACGTTTCGAAAGTTATGGTTGGAATCACATTTTAGTTAAAGATGGTAATGATCTTGATGCTATTGATCAAGCGATTACGAAAGCTAAATCACAACATGGACCAACGATGATTGAAGTTAAGACAATTATTGGTTATGGTGCGCCTAATGTTAGCGGAACGAATGGCGTTCACGGTGCACCACTAGGTTCAGATGAAAGAAAATTAACATTTGAAGCATATGGTTTAGATCCAGAAAAACGTTTCAACGTTCCAGAAGAAGTATATGAAATTTTCCAAACTACAATGCTAAAACGTGCAAATGAACATGAAGACGCATGGAAAGCATTATTAGAAACGTATTCAAATAAATATCCAGAATTAGCTGATGAATTTAAATTGGCTATTAGCGGTAAATTACCAACAAATTATAGAGATGAATTACCACGCTTTGATAGCGATCATAATGCTGCAACTCGTGCTGATTCAGGAGAAATCATCCAAGCGTTAAGTAAATCTGTGCCTTCATTCTTTGGTGGCTCAGCTGACTTAGCTGGTTCAAATAAATCAAATGTAAAAGAAGCAACTGATTATGATAGAAATACACCTGAAGGTAAAAATATATGGTTTGGCGTGCGTGAATTCGCAATGGGTGCAGCTGTAAATGGTATGGCAGCACACGGCGGTTTACATCCATATGGTGCAACATTCTTTGTATTTAGTGACTACTTAAAACCTGCGTTACGCTTATCAGCTATTATGGGATTAAATTCAACATTTATCTTTACACATGATTCAATTGCAGTAGGTGAAGATGGTCCTACTCATGAACCAATTGAACAATTAGCTGGATTAAGATCTATTCCAAATATGAATGTTATACGTCCCGCGGATGGAAACGAAACAAGAGTAGCATGGGAAGTTGCGCTAGAATCAGAACAAACACCTACTTCATTAGTACTTACACGTCAAAATCTACCATACTTAGACGTTGATGAAGATACAGTTGAACAAGGTGTTCGTAAAGGTGCTTATGTTGTTTTTGAAACAGAAACTAAGCCTGAATACTTGTTACTAGCAACTGGTTCAGAGGTTAGCTTAGCTATTGAAGCGGCTAAAGATTTAGATAAACAAGGTAAAGGTGTACGTGTAGTATCAATGCCAAACTGGTTTGCTTTTGAACAACAATCAGATGAATATAAAGCATCTGTAATTCCTAAAGAAATCACTAAACGTGTGGCAATTGAAATGGCATCACCACTAGGATGGCATAAATATGTTGGAACAGAAGGTAAAGTGATTGGTATTGATCAGTTTGGTGCAAGTGCCCCTGGTGATTTAGTTGTCGAAAAATATGGTTTCACAAAAGAAAATGTATTAAATCAAATTCGTACACTTTAATGATAGAAAAATGAAAGCTTGGTACAAAAAGATAGTGGAAATATTAGTTAATGCCTAGAAGTTAACTAATCTAAGACAGCGTTTGAACATGCTTTCTTAGTCATATATCTTTGTAGGGGCGGGACAATGAATTCAAATTGAATTTTGTCCCGCTTCATTTATTTATAAAAATATATAATTGATTTTAAATTTTTATGTGTAAGTTTAAAAATAAGACTTACATTTGAGTAAGTATTTGTTATGATAACATTTGGATATAGATTTACTAACTAGCTCTTGAAAATAGAATAGTAATTTAGTAAAATTCAGTAGGATATAGAAAGTGGGTGAAACAATGGCAACGTGGTTAGCAATTTTATTAATCATTGTAGCGCTTATCGGTGGACTAGTTGGTGGTTTCTTTTTAGCACGTAAATACATGATGGATTATCTGAAAAAAAACCCACCTATTAATGAAGAAATGTTACGTATGATGATGATGCAAATGGGTCAAAAACCATCGCAAAAGAAAATCAATCAAATGATGACAATGATGAATAAAAACATGGATCAAAACATGAAAAGTTCAAAAAAATAATCTTCTAACGGATTGTAAGACCTTTAAGGTTTACAATCCTTTATTTTTATAGTAAAACATCTTTAGTGTTATTTAAAAAAATTAAAAAGATTTAAAATATCAAATTACTTTTAATTAAGTAATCTCTAGTAAGAGTTTATGAATATAAGAGGGTGTAACGTTGGCATATTTAATTTTTTCAATTGTATTTGCATTATTTATGGGAATCGTGGTAATTTTTATTCGCATGAAAGCACAAAACTTTCCTGTTAATGAAAAGAAAATCATTTTACCACCATTTTTTATGGCTACAGGTGCATTGATGTATGTGATTCCGTACTTTAGATTAACTGGGATGGAAATCTTAGAATCAATCATACTCGGCGTTTTATTCTCTACAGTCCTAATATGGACAAGTCATTTTGAGATACATGGTACTGATATTTATATGAAGCGTTCTAAAGCATTTCCAATTATTTTAATATCATTGTTAATTATACGAACTGTAATTAAAATATTTATTAGTAGTCAAATTGATCCAGGTGAAATTGGCGGTATGTTCTTCTTATTAGCCTTTAGCATGATTGTACCTTGGAGATTAGCTATGTTGTATAAATATAAAAAATTGAAAAGTAAAATTGTAAAATAAGCTAGGGTTAGCATAGCGTGTTTGAAAGAATATAAAGACACATTGTTTGTTAGGTGGAAGACGACTTCTTAATGATATCGTTCCACCTTTTTTAGTTTGAACTATGAAGTAATTCAGGATATAATAAATACGAACAAATGTTCTTGATGGAGGAGTTAAAATGAAGATTATTCATACTGCTGATTGGCATTTAGGTAAGATTTTAAATGGTAAGCAATTTTTAGAAGATCAACGATACATACTAAACCAGTTTATTGAGAATTTGAAAGACGAGAAACCAGATGTTTTAATCATTTCAGGTGATATTTATGATACGTCTTATCCTAGTAAGGAAACAATTAAACTTTTTGAAGAAACGATTAAAACAATCAATGTAATCATGGAGATTCCGACGATTATAACGAATGGAAATCATGATGGTAGAGAAAGATTAAACTATGGTTCTACTTGGTTTGAGTTTTCACATTTATATATTCGAACGCAACTTCATTCAATGTCTACACCCATAACGATTAATGACATCAACTTTTACACACTCCCATTTGCCACAATTAGTGAAATTAAAGCCTTTTTTAATGACGATAAGATAAAGACCTATGAGCAAGCAACTCAAAAATGTATCGAGCATATGTCAACGCATTTAGATCAAAATCAAATCAATATATTAATTGGCCATTTAACTATTAAAGGTGGTAAAACATCAGAGTCTGAGAGACCTCTTACAATTGGGACAGTTGAGAGTGTAGAAAAGTCTAATTTTAAAATGTTCGATAGAGTGCTCTTAGGACATTTGCATCATCCGTTTAGCATCACCGATAATGTCATTGATTATAGTGGCTCACTATTGCAATATTCATTTTCAGAGGTTAATCAAGCTAAAGGTTATAAGAGATTAACAATAAAATCAAAAAACAACATTGAAACTAAGTTTGTTCAATTGAAGCCATTGCGAGAATTAGAAGAAATTGAAGGGGACTATATGGATGTCGTACAAGGAAATGTTCCTGTGAAGAGTAAAGACAACTATTTCCATTTTAAACTAAAAAATATGTCGCATGTTACCGATCCAATTATCCACCTTAAACAACTATTTCCGAATACATTATCTTTAAGTAATATCACATTTGAAAGTCGAAATGATACCACTTATGCAAATTTTAAAACAACAGATGATCCTACTATCATTAAAAATTTCTTTAAAACGATTACAGATGAAGATTTAACAGAATATCAAGAGAAAAAGATACACCAATTATTAAACCAAGTTATTTATAAGGAGGATTAAATCATTGAGACCAACTAAATTAATACTTAATAACTTTGGACCATTTATACACGAAATGATTGATTTTCAACAAATAAATAATGAACAGTTATTTTTAATTAGCGGGAAAACTGGTTCGGGAAAGACGATGTTGTTTGATGCTATTGTTTATGCATTATTTGGAAAGGCATCAACAGAAGGAAGAAATGAGGGTGAGTTGCGAAGTCATTTCGCTGATGGTAAATCACCAATGAGTGTAGAGTATGAATTTAATATCAATGATAAGAAATTTAAAATATATAGACAAGCTGGTTTCGTTAAAGAGGGAAATTCATCGCCAACAGCAGGGGAACTTGATGTATTTGAATTTGATGAAGATAGTCAGTCATATGAATTGCGAGAGAGTAAAATTAGTTCAGGTAATAGTTATATCAAAGAACTATTAGGTATAAATGCGGAGCAATTTAGACAATTATTTATATTACCACAGGGCGAATTTAAGAAATTTTTAGTTTCAAATAGTTCTGATAAACAGAGTATTTTAAGAACGCTATTTAACAGTATACGTTTTGAAGAGATGCAGAATTTATTAATGAATCAAGTTAAAGATGAGAAAAAGCACATTGAAACACGTTATGATCAAATTCAGATGCTTTGGGATGATGTTGAAACATTTGAAGATGATACATTAATTCAATTTAAAGACTTAAATAGTATGCAAACTAAAGAAATTGTTAATGCAATACCTCAATTTGAACAAGTAGGTCAACGTTTAGGTGAAGAATATGAACATCTAAAATCACAGCATTTCGAATCACTTGAATCTATCAAACGCAAGATAGAGTCAAATCATAATTTAATTGATTCATTAAAAGAACTAGAACGTAATAAAAATGAAAAAATTCAACTTGAAAAAAATAAAGCGTATATTGAAGAATTAAAAAGTGAATTACATAAAATAATGGAAGTTAAACCCTTAAGTCATTTATACGATCAAAAAAATGCTAAAGAACAAAAGCTAAAAGATACGCAACAGAAGTTAAATACAATTTTAAAATATTTGGAAGAACTTAATGCAAATTTGAACAAACTCCAAAAAGAACAGAATAATTTAAATGAACAGTCTGAAATGGTTACTAATAAAGCAGCATACGTTGAAAAAACAAAACAATTTTATATGAATTTGAATAAATATCAGAAAGCATTTGAAGAAATTAAACAAAATGATGCGCATCTTAAAAGTAATAATCAAACGCAAGAAGAAAATAGAGGCTTAATCAATAATTTAAATAATGAAATAGCTCAAATAGATGTTAGTAGTGAAAATATTGAAAAACTTAACCAAGTTATATTTGAATTAAAAATGACATATGATAAAAAAATGGCTTTAAAAGAGAGTAAAGATAAATTTCAATTATTAAATCAAAAATATAACGAAACTGAAATTAAAATTAGTGAGGTCAAAGAACAGATCTCAGATTTGAAGGTTGAATTAGAGAAAATAGATAAAACAAATATTGATTTAAATGATAAACAAACATTTATTCAAGAGATTCAAAATGCGCTTCACGTTGGAGACACATGTCCAATATGTGGGAATGAGATTGAATCACTTAATGAGCATATCAACTTTAATGAAATCGCTAGAAATCAAAGTTTAATAAAAAATGTGAATAATGAGTTGAATTCTAAAGTGAATGAGTTAACAAAACTTGAAACGACTTCTGAACATATTAGTAAACAAATGAATGAATTAGAGTTTAATGATGATGAAATTAACGACATTGGTGAAATAGAAGCCCACTTAACAGTAAAAAGTAAAGAAAAAGAAAATCTGCAGCTTCAATTAAAAGAACTTGAGAAATTAAAAAAAGAACTCGAAAAGCAAAAAGACATCTATCATAGTTTACAGATTAAACATGAAAAATTACAATCATTGAAGCAATATTACGAAACATTAATATTGGATTTTAAAGATAATACCAACTACGAAGACATATCAAATTTTGAACAATGCTACATGGAATATGATCAAATTGTTAGTGAATATGTAACGAAGAAAGAAACTTTAGAGTCAGAATTAAACCAAACAAAGCAACAAATTGAAATTGAATCTAATAATTTAAATAATAATCAGCAAGGTATCGAGGAACTTAAACAAGAACTAAATGATTATAGCGACAAGATTAATCAAGAAATGGAACGTATAGGATTAAATTCATATGAAGATGTTGCATCTTTACTTGCTAAGATAAATAGCAAAGAACAAATTGAAATGAAGATTAAGCAATATGAACAAGATCACCAAAAATTCACATTAGAAATTGAGCGTTTATCTAATATTACGAAAGGTCAAGTACCTGAAGCGGTTGATCAGTTAGACGCTACTAAGACTGAAATTGAAAAACAGTATAATCATTACATGGAAATGAGTGCTACAGTTCAATATAAAGTACAAAGTAATAAAGAAAAATTCAATAGTATAACGAACCATATTAATTATTTAGACAAAGAATTAAAAGAGCAACAAGAAATATTTGAATTATCTGAGGTATTATCAGGCAAAAATAGTAAGAAATTAACATTAGAAAATTATGTACTTATTTACTATTTAGAACATATCATCCATCAAGCAAATATACGTTTAGAGCGTATGAGTGGAGAAAGATATCAATTAAAACGAAGAGAATCAATATCTCATGGTTATAGTGGTTTAGAAATTGAAGTGTTTGATTTTCATTCAAATAAATCCAGACACATTAGTTCGTTATCTGGTGGTGAAACATTCCAAGCATCACTCGCTTTAGCATTAGGTTTAAGTGAAGTGGTCCAACAGGAATCTGGCGGTATTACATTAGAATCAATGTTTATTGATGAAGGGTTTGGTACGCTAGACCAAGAAACATTAGAAACGGCGATAGACACTATCGTTAAACTAAAAACGACAGGTAGAATGGTTGGAATTATATCTCATGTGAGCGAACTGAAACAACGCATACCATTAATTCTCGAAGTAACGTCAAATCAATATCAAAGTCAAACCAGATTTAAATGGAATTAAAAAAATACAATATGGCAACTTAATATCAGTACTATCGTTGCCATATTGTATTTAATTATCATTATTTTGCTCTTAATAAATCGCGAATTTCTGTTAATAAAACAGTGTTTTCTTCGATTTCTTCTTCAGGCTCTTCTTTTTTCACTAATGTATTTGCTATTTTTACAAATATAAATAGTGCAATTGCTACAATTATAAAATCAATAATCGATTGAATGAATAGGCCATATTTAATTCCCCAGAATTCCCAATCTTTAGCAAAATCAACTGAGCCGAAAATTTTACCAATTAATGGCATAATAATGTATGTAACTAAAGATGTAACAATTTTGTTGAACGCTGCACCCATAACTACAGCGATTGCTAAATCCAACACGTTACCTTTAAGTGCAAACTCTTTAAATTCTTTAAACATAAACTCAATACCCCCACATAAGAATAAAATATATTATACAACATATAAATATTTTAGTAAATGTTTAATTTAAAAGAAATTTGCTATTGTATAAAGCCTTTGTTATCCTTTAATATAGCGTCTTAAATTACTTCATAGAATATTATCATATGTAAATTAAAATATAGTAAAGGAAAGGAGTAAGTAAATTATGAATTCTTCTTCAGAAGAAACAAAGCATAATAAGAAGTTTTCATCGGTTTTTATCTATAGTGCTATAGTAGTAGCTATTGTGGTATTAATCGGTGCGTTTTTACCGGAGCAATTCGGTACAATTACAGGTAATATCAGTAGTTGGATTACTGAAAAGATTGGTTGGTATTACATGATTTTGACTACAGTAATTGTGTTCTTTTGTATCTTTTTAATCTTTAGTCCAATCGGTAAACTTAAGCTAGGTAAACCAAACGATAAACCAGAATTTAATACAGTATCTTGGTTTGCAATGTTATTTAGTGCCGGCATGGGTATAGGTTTAGTGTTCTATGGCGCAGCTGAACCTATGGCAGATTTTGCTTCACCACCTAATGCGGATCCTAAAACTACTGAAGCATACACGGAAGCATTACGTTCAACATTCTTCCACTGGGGATTCCATGCTTGGGCAGTATATGGCGTAGTTGCATTAGCATTAGCCTATGCACAATTTAGAAAAGATGAACCAGGATTAATTTCAAGAACATTACGTCCAATTTTAGGTGATAAAGTTGAAGGACCTATCGGAACAGTTATTGACGTTCTTTCAGTTTTCGCAACTGTTGTAGGTGTAGCTGTATCACTTGGTATGGGCGCACTACAAATTAATGGTGGACTTAATTACCTATTTGGCATTCCAAATAATGTATGGGTTCAATCTATTATTATCGTAGTAGTTACAGTTTTATTTATTGCTAGTGCATGGTCAGGTTTAAGTAAAGGTATTCAATATTTAAGTAACTTAAATATTGGATTAGGTACACTTTTAATGATTATTGCTTTAATAATTGGACCGACTGTACTCATCTTTAATATGTTTACTAGTTCAACTGGTAGCTTACTCAATACATTCTTATTCAACAGTTTTGATACTGCAGCGCTAAATGGCCAAAAACGTGAATGGATGTCTTCTTGGACACTTTACTATTGGGGTTGGTGGTTAAGCTGGAGTCCATTCGTAGGTGTGTTCATCGCACGTGTTTCTAAAGGACGCTCAATTCGTGAATTTATTTCAGGTGTATTACTTGTACCTGCTATCATAAGTTTCTTATGGTTCAGTGTATTTGGTGTATTAGGTATCGAAACAGGTAAAAAACATCCTGAGTTATTTGATATGACACCTGAAACTCAACTATTTGGTGTATTCCACCACGTTCCATTAGGAATGGCATTATCACTTATAGCATTAGTGTTAATTGCTTCATTCTTTATTACATCTGCCGATTCAGCAACATTCGTACTAGGTATGCAAACAACATTTGGTTCACTTGAACCTTCTGGTACTGTTAAAGTAACTTGGGGTGTTGCGCAATCATTAATCGCGTTCATCTTATTATTAGCAGGTGGAGGAAATGGTGCTGACGCATTAAATGCGATTCAAAGTGCGGCAATCATAAGTGCCTTCCCATTCTCCTTTGTAGTAATAATGATGATGATTAGTTTCTATAAGGATGCAAATAAAGAACGTAAATTCTTAGGATTAACACTACAACCAAATAAACATAGACTTGAAGATTATGTTAAATATCAGCAACAAGATTATGAATCTGATATTTTAGAAAAGCGTGAATCAAGAAGAAACGCTGAAAAATAATATTAGGTAATCGTAATTAAGTTTATTGCCTTTAAGCACTTAACCAGTGCTTGAAGGCAATTTTTTTAGGCTCTATAATAAATTG